>JBCDDI010000722.1:0-1521 GCA_039180365.1 Pseudomonadota bacterium | reverse complement strand
GCTCGACTTGCCGCCTTGGGCACAGCCGGACATGCAGGGGCCAAGATTGAGGCAGCGATCTCTGCCCTGGTAGGGGCGCGAGATGATAGCGCTGTCTGACGGCCACCAGTGCCAGCCGAGACGGTTGTAACCTTTGGCCACCGCTTCGCCCACCAGTCCGATGGGAATCGGCGGCAGCGGTGGCTGCTTAGGGGGATACATCGGGTCACCGGCAAGGCCGGAGACACCCATCATCTGATCATTCTGGGCGAAGTAAGGATCGAGGGTGTCGTAGTCGATGGGCCAGTCGTCGGCCACGCCGTCGAGACTCTTCACCTTGAAGTCCGAAGGATGCAGCCGTGGAAAGTGCGCCGCGTACATGACTGTGCCGCCGCCGACGCCATTGAAATTCACCACGCTGATCGGCGAATCGTCGTTGTTGATCGGGTAGTCGGTGTCTCGCCCTCGCACGTTGGGATCAATGCTGTAGGCACCGTGCGCCTGCGTCTCCCAGTCCGGGTGGTTTGTCGGGTACTCCGTCGGACTCATCCAGTCGCCCTGTTCCAGGCAGACGATGCGCATGCGCGTATCGGCCATGGACCAGGCAAAGGCGCCGCCGGCCGCACCAGCACCGATGATGAGTACGTCAACAACGTCTTCGGTTTTTCCGGCGTCTGTCACGTTCAGCTCCCCCTGCTGGCTATCGATAGGTTGCTCCGGCGCGCCTGGGCCGGGCATGTTCCGGCCAAAGCGACAGGCGCAGCTCGCTAAAGGTCGATGCTTACCACCCGGTCGCCGTGGGCGGTGCCGAGGTAGAGCCTGTCATCCACTCTGAGGGCAACCGTGACATAGCCGGCAGGCGGGCCGTCATGGTCAACGACTACCTCACCTTCGAGCGTCGCAGGATCTGCCTTCAGCACCTGAAACGGGAGCAGGCATGGACCGGCGGTGACGGCGGTGCAGGCCTGGCCGATGGGATCATGGCGATGTGAGGCGAACCAGAGATTCCCTTCTGCGTCCACGCTGACGTTGTCGGGCTGCTGCAGAGCGAGCTCGTTGACGCGGCTGTTATCCGCCAGATTCATGGAGAAGGCTTTATTGCCCATATATACGTTGACGAACAGCATGGTGTTGTCCGCGTTGATGGCGATGCCGTTCGGCATGAGGTCGTCGCTGTTGGGCAGCTTGTTGAAGCCTTCCGCCGGCGTCCAGGCCCAGACCCAGCCGGTAGGTTCCCCGGCATTCAGCGCCGCAACGGTATCCTCGAAGCTGCCGGTCTTGTTCCACATGTGAGTAACGTAGAAGCCGCCGTCGCTTCGCGCGGCAACGTCGTTGATGAAGGGGTCCTCCGGCGGCAGCGCGCAACCGCGCCAGGCGAGATCTCCTGAGTCTGCCACTTCAAAGAACTCAACGGCTTCTCGCCCCCCGTGGTTGACCACCAGCAGCGCCGTTGCCCCGTCCTCACACAACACAAGATCGATACCGTGGGGACTGAAGGCTTCGGCATCCGGCGCCGGACAGCTCTCATCCCCCCAGCCCGCG
>JBCDDI010000721.1:0-1524 GCA_039180365.1 Pseudomonadota bacterium | reverse complement strand
TGGCTATATCGACCGCTGGACGAGCCTCGAGAGCATGGGCGGTCTCTCAATTCAGACCAACGACAGCCAAACCCTCATCGAAGATGCGGCCACAGGCGCTTATGCGCCCTTCCTCGGCGCTCACGTTAGGCCAACGCTCGGCACGCTCACCGCTGAGGATGGCCAGACGCTGCACTATCGATTGACCCGACCAGCGGGTGACGGTCCCCATCCGCTCATCGTTTACGTCTACGGCGGTCCCGGAGTTCATCGGGTGAAGAACGAGTGGGCGCCGCTGCTTCTGCAGCTGTTCGCGAGCCGTGGCTTCGGCGTGCTGGAGCTCGACAATCGAGGCTCCTCAAACCGCGGTCGAGACTTCGAAGCTCCGATCTATCGTCGGATGGGCGAGGCTGAGGTGCGCGACCAGCGCCTCGGTGCCGAGTTCGCCCAAGGGCTCGAGTGGGTCGACGGCGAACGGATTGGCGTCTTCGGGCACAGCTATGGGGGCTACATGACGCTCATGTGCCTGGCGCGGGCCGGTGACGTGTTCAAAGCCGGCGTGTCCGCAGCGCCGGTCACCGCCTGGGAGCTCTACGATACCCACTACACGGAACGTTATCTGGCAACGCCTGCGGATAACGCCGAGGGCTACGCCGCCAGCGCGGTGTTCCCCTACCTCGACGATCTCAACGGCAAGCTGCTCGTTATGCACGGCATGGCCGACGACAACGTGCTCTTCACCCACACAACACGACTCATCAAAGCACTACAGAATCGCTGCAAGCCCTTCGAGATGATGGCCTACCCGGGATCAAAACACGCGCTGCAGGAGCAGACCGTCTCCATCCACCGCTTTAACCTGATTCTCGATTTCTTCGAACGGACCCTCGGCGCATGAGTGCCTCACCGATCAGCGTCAGGCCCGCCAGTCAGGAAGACCTGGACACCCTCACCGCCTTCCAGGAAGCCATGGCCGCCGAGACCGAAGACAAGGGTCTCGACGTCACCCGTCTGCGCCAGGGGATCGGCTATCTTCTCGATCATGCCGCCGAGGGTCATTACCTGATCGCGGAACGCAACGGGGAAGCCGCCGGTGCGCTGATGGTCACCTTCGAGTGGAGCGACTGGCGCAACGGCCGCTTCTGGTGGATCCAGAGCGTTTACGTTGCTCGCGAGCACCGTCGACAAGGCGTCTACTCTGCCCTGCATGACGCGATCCAGAGCGAAGCCCGTAAGGATCCGCAGGCCTGCGGTATTCGCCTGTATGTGGAGCGCGACAACGCCGGTGCGCAGGCAACCTATAAACGCCTCGGGATGACTGAAACGGACTACCGGCTCTTTGAAGCGGAGTTCTGAGCGAAGCCGCTACTTAATCGCCAGTCAGTCTATGACCGTCCGCGCGAAGAGCCGGTGGAAGTTCCTCGCTGTTGTTGCAGCCAGTTCATCAAGGGCTACCCCGCGAAGTTCCGCCAGAAACTCTGCCGTATCGCGCACATAGGCAGGGGCGTTAGCTTTGCCGCGGTGCGGCACCGGCGCGAGCCAGGG
>JBCDDI010000720.1:0-1551 GCA_039180365.1 Pseudomonadota bacterium | reverse complement strand
GTGCAAATTCTGATGCGCACTGTTGTCCTCCTGGCGCTGACCGCCATGCTGCTCTTCGGCTGCGGCATGAAACCGATCGATCGCGAGGAACTCGCCGAAGACAAAATCGACGGTGTGTTGAAGTCCCTTGCGGCCTTCCGCAAGGAAGAGAAGCTGGCCCCGTTTTTCGAGGAAGCGGAAGTGATTGCCGTTTATCCCACGAGCTTCCGCGGCGCCAACGGCGTTGGCTTGGCCTACGGCAGTGGTCTGGTCTTCGACCGTGAGGAGCAGCCGATCGGCTATACACGTATGTATCAGCTCACGGCCGGACCCCAGATCGGGGGGCAGCTCTATCGCCAGGTGCTGTTCTTCAAAACCCGGGAAGTTTACGAACGTTTCCGGTCCTCTCCCTTCGAATTTGCCGGCCAGTTCAACGCGGCCGCTACGATCATCGGCCTGCATTCCACACCGTCCTTCAGCGGCGACATTGCCCTCTTCACCCAGCTCCGTGGCGGCATTCTGCTCGAGGCTTCTTTTTCAGGGCATCGCTACACCTTCGGCACCATCGACTGACACCGACCTTCGAAGCGCCGGTGAGCGCGTTAGAATGGTGCAGCTTGTGATTGCTCGGCGGAGACCATGGCAGCTCGAGGCACTACCCGGGGTCGGCGGAAATTTGCCCATGGACTGTTGGTCGTCCGGCTGGTCACAGCCGTGACTATGGTGGGCACCCTCCTCGTGCCCCACGCCCACTACGCCAGGGCGGCAACCGCCCCACCCGACCGGGCGCCGGACACCGCCAACACGACAGCCGTCGGGGGCAAGGCAGCCATGCAGTCTTTACTGGAAGAAATTCGTCAGGACACAGAAGACACCCGCCACTACACGGGACGGGCCAGCCTGAGCGAGGCCGTCATGAACGCCATGGCTCGAGTCGACCGGGAAAAGTTTGTCCCGCGCGGCTCCGAACTTTATGCCTGGGAGAACCGGCCGCTGCCTATCGGCTACGGGCAGACCATCTCCCAGCCTTTCATCGTCGCCCTCATGACTGACCTCCTCGAGCTGGAAGCGGGCCACAAAGTGCTGGAGCTTGGCACCGGATCCGCCTATCAGGCAGCCGTACTGGCCACCCTGGGTGCGGAGGTCTACACCATCGAAATCATTCCACAGCTCGCCGCGAGCGCCGCCGAGCGCCTTGAGACCCTTGGCTACAGGAAGGTTAAGGTGCGCGCCGGCGACGGCTGGCACGGCTGGCCGGAAGCCGCACCCTTCGATCGCATCATTGTCACCGCCGTGGGCGAAGATATTCCCCCGGCGCTGCTCGCCCAATTGTCCGTCGGCGGCCGCATGGTATTACCCCTCGGCCCGCGGCACGGCGGTCAGAATCTCACGGTAGTTAAAAAAACCGCAGACGGTATCGACACTGAGCAGGTGCTGCCCGTGCAGTTTGTGCCGCTGACCCGCGCTGACGAACACAACCGGTGAGTAGTCAGCACGAGCGGCCGCCGGCACTTCGCCGTGATCGCATGGATGCGTTCGGCGCGGGTCTGCTGATCGGCTTCAACTCTCTCT
>JBCDDI010000719.1:0-1566 GCA_039180365.1 Pseudomonadota bacterium | reverse complement strand
GACTTCGGTACGGGCCTTTCGTCCTACTCCTACCTGCGCAACCTGCCCGTGGACTACGTCAAGATCGACGGCGTTTTTGTGGGGGATATCGCCAACAACCCGGGCGACTATGCGGTGGTCCGATCCATCAATGAGATCGGCCACTACATGGGTAAGAAGACCATCGCCGAATACGTGGAAGATGGTGAAGTGCTCAAGCGCCTTGAGGAAATCGGCGTCGACTACGCTCAGGGCTGGCAGATTGCCAAACCCCTGCCGCTGGAAGACCTGCGGATCTGATCTTCCTCTACTGAGCTTCCCTACGGTTCGAGAAGCGCCCGGGCGGGATCGTTAGCCGCGCCAAGGGCATCCAGCACCGCCTTTAAGCCCCTGCGCAGACGTTCAACGCGGACCTCGTCGTTTGCGCGCCAGCCGCAGCGATAGGCGAGCAGGGCGGCTTCGAGTTCTGCCCGCTGTCGCGTCAGATCCTGCCGGTGCTGCTTAGCCTGCTCGGAAAACTCAAGCGCTTGCCGCGCCTCCATGTTGGGCTTCGCCATTCTGTCCTCGCTTTCGTCCTTAATCTGAGGAGCAAATTTAGAGGCTCAGGACCCCCGACCCCGGGCTCCAGGGGTCAGGGCCCGGTCCGACCGGGCCAGAAATGGAGAAGCGCTGGAGCCTTATGGGAGGCCGCGTGAGGATCCGCGGTCAGGTGAGCAGGAATTCGAGGAGGGCTTTCTGGCTGTGCAGGCGGTTGCCGGCCTCGTGGAAGGCGCAGGAGCGGGGATCGTCGAGGAGCGTTTCGCTGATCTCTTCACCGCGGTGGGCGGGCAGGCAGTGCATGAACAGCACATCGCTTGCGGCGCCGTCGAGGAGCTGCTCGTTGACCTGATAGGGGGCGAAGGCTTCGAGACGCTTGTGCTCTTCACCTTCGTGCCCCATGGACGACCAGACGTCCGTCACAACGAGGTCGGCACCGGCCACGGCTTCCTCGGCGGTGGCGACCAGTTCTGCGTTGTTTGTCGTCTTCAGGAGTTCCGGATCCGGCTCATACCCCTCCGGTGCCGCGATCTTCAGATGAAAACCCCACTGGCGGGCAGCGTTGATGTAGGAGTTACACATGTTGTAGCCGTCGCCAACGAAAGAGACCGTGCGTCCTTCGATGGGGCCGCGCAACTCCTCGAAAGTCTGCACGTCGGCGAGGAGCTGGCAGGGGTGGTAGCGTTCGCTCATGGCGTTAATCACGGGGATGGTTGCTGCTGCCGCAAAGTCTTCCAGGAGCGCCTGCGAGGTGGTTCGGATGATCACGGCATCCACCATCTCCGAAAGCACCCGAGCCATGTCCTCTACGGGCTCGCCGCGACCGAACTGACTGTCGGCAGGGCTCAGGATCACGGCATGACCGCCCAGGGTTTTCAGTCCCACCTCGAAGGCGACGCGGGTCCGGGTCGAGTTCAGCTGGAACATCATCACCGCCGATTTCCCGGCCAGGCTCTGTGGCTGCGATGTCAGGTTGCGCAGTTCCGTGCCGCGGCGGGTGATGGTTTTCAGCTCTTCCGGGGAGCAGTCCAACAGAGTCAGGAAATCTCG
>JBCDDI010000718.1:0-1568 GCA_039180365.1 Pseudomonadota bacterium | reverse complement strand
TGCGCGACGAGCTCGGCATTTCAGCAGCCATCCCCCTCGTTACCGCCGATGCCAGTGATCCGGCGTCGCTCCGCGCGATGGTCCAGGGAGCCCGGTGCGTCATTACCACGGTCGGTCCCTATCAGCTCTATGGCTCCGAATTGGTTGCGCTCTGTGCGGCAGAGGGCACTGACTATGTGGATCTTTCCGGCGAACCCGGCTGGATGCACGAGATGATCGCGCAGCATTCGGAGGCCGCTCGAGCCTCCGGCGCCCGGATCGTCTTCAGCTGTGGCTTCGATTCGATTCCCTTTGATCTGGGCGTCTACTTTCTGCAGCAGGCAGCGAAGGCGCAGTTCGGCGCCGCAATGCCGAGAGTTCGAGGCCGAGTGCGGGCCATGGTTGGGGAGTTCTCCGGCGGCACGGCGGCGTCACTGGGTGCCACCATGGCGGCCGTTGAGAAGAATCCGGCGCTCATTAACGTCCTCGCGGATCCCTTCTCACTGACGGAGGGCTTCAAAGGACCGCAGCAGCCGGCAGATAACAAACCTTACGACGACGAGGTGGTTGGGAGCTGGGTTGCGCCTTTCATCATGGCAGCCATCAACACCAAGAACGTCCATCGCTCGAACGCACTTCTTGAGCACGCCTATGGGGAAGACTTCGAGTACGACGAGATGATGATGACGGGGCCCGGCGAGCAGGGCAAAGCCATGGCGGAAGCCGTGGCGTCTACCAATCCGCTGGCCGGTGACGATGTCCCTCAGCCCGGTGAAGGCCCTTCGAAGGAGAGCCGCGAAGCGGGCAGCTACGATGTGCTCTTCATCGGTACCAACGCTGCCGGTGACTCTATCCGTGCTGCGGTAACGGGCGATCTGGATCCGGGCTATGGGTCCACCTCGAAGATGATTGCCGAAAGCGGGCTGTGCCTGGTACAGGATTGCGCGGACCTGCCAGGCGGAATCTATACGCCAGCGCCGGCCATGGGCGGAAAGCTCATCGAACGCTTGGTGCAGAAGGCGGGCCTCACCTTCGATCTCGAGTAGGCTGGCGGCACGGTTCCAGCCGCGGCCTGTGCACGACGAACCTCAAAGGGGAATACCTATCAGCAACAAAGCACAGCGTGACTTCTGGAACGGCGCCGCTGGTGATGTCTGGGTGGAAGCTCAGGAAATCATGGATGGCGTGCTCGAGCCCCTGTCGACGGCCGTCCTGCAGGCAGCGGCGGCTCAGACCGGCGAACGAGTGATTGATATCGGCTGCGGCTGCGGCGACACCAGTTTTGCTTTGGCGGAGACCGGGGCCGAGGTCTGGGGTCTCGATATCTCTACACCCATGATCGCTCGCGCGCGCGAGCGTGCCGCAGGGCTCGAAAGAGTGGCCTTTTCCGTCGGTGACGCCGCGACGCAGGATTACAGTACCGACCACGATCTCCTGTTCTCTCGCTTCGGTATCATGTTCTTTGAGAACCCGATTGCGGCTTTCAAGCAGCTGCGTTGCGCACTGGTCCCCGGAGGAAGGGTGGTCTTCATTTGCTGGCAGGCGCCTAAGGAAAATCGCTGGCTCTCGATCGCGGGACAGGCCGTGCA
>JBCDDI010000717.1:0-1569 GCA_039180365.1 Pseudomonadota bacterium | reverse complement strand
TTCTCATCCTCGTGCTCGACGTTTATGCCATCGTCAAACTACTGAGCAGCAATGCCAGCACCGGCAGCAAGGTGGGCTGGACGGTGCTCATTCTGCTGTTGCCGCTCCTTGGTGTGATTCTCTGGTTTCTCTTTGGTCCAAAAGGCAACTGAGCTCATGGTCGATCTGGATTCAGCGGAAGGGGTGCCCTACGGACTGGCCATCGGCCTGATCCCCGATGCTTTGCCGGACGGCACACCGGCCATGCGTCTGCCCTATGCAGAGCAGCTGGTGGGTGATCCGGATACGGGCGTGCTGCATGGCGGCGTCATCACCGCGCTGCTGGATCAGACCGCCGGCATGGTCGCACGGCCTGAAGGTCAGAACCGGGAAGACGCAGCCATTGCCACCCTCGATCTGCGCATCGACTACATGGGCCCCGCCACACCTGGCCGCGACCTCTGGGCCACCGGCGAGTGTTACAAACGCACCCGCGACGTAGCCTTTGTCCGGGCCCGGGCTTTTCATGAGGATCCGGAAGATCCTGTCGCCAGCTGTGTGGCAACTTTCATGATGGACACGCGTAACACGCCCCGTCACGGTGGAGAGGGGGTATGAAGCTGCTCGCGGAACTTCGCGATCAGGGTGCCGGTCAGGATATGACTGCCGTTGTGGCGGCTATTCCTTACGCAAGCTGGCTGGGCGTGGAGATTCAGCAGCAGGGGAACGAGGTGATTACCGTGCTGCCGTTCCGAAATGAACTGGTGGGGAACCCCATCCTGCCCGCCATCCACGGCGGCGTGATCGGTGCGTTCCTCGAGATTACCGCCGTGCTGCAGGTGCTCTATGAGACCGCCTGCGAGCGGCTCCCGAAAACCGTAGACGTGAACTTTGACTACCTGCGCTCCGGGCGAGCGGTTACCACCTATGGCCGGGCGATTGTTAATCGACAGGGTCGCCGCGTGGCGAACGTGCGATCGGAGATCTGGCAGGAAGGCCGCGACAAGCCCATCGCCCTCTCCCAGGGCCACTATCTGTTGAAGCCACTTTGAGGATACGGATTTGGATGTTGCAGTGGCTGAGCGAGAGCGCGGCTTGAAGGGAACAATCCTGCTTCGTGCCTGCCTGTTACTGAGCGTTTCGCTGGGTACGCTCTCAGGCTGTCTTAACATCGGGCCGAACAAAATCGTTCAGGACCGCTTTAAATATAACCAGGCCATCCGCGATTCCTGGGAAGAGCAGATGCTGACCAATATGGTTGCCATCCGTTATGGAGAGTCGCCGGTTTTTCTGAACGTTAATTCGGTGATCGCCCAGTACGGACTCGAGACGAGCGCCCGGGTGGGCGGTGGTGTGAACTCGAGTTTCATCGGTGACGATAACTTTCAGGGCAACGCTTCGGCAGTCTGGTCCGAGCGACCGGTGGTGACGATCGGTACCGGCTAACGGCCAGCTTCAGCTTCAGGCATCGCCGCTGTCGACAAGCGCTTGGATCTCGGCATCGCTGTAGCCGATCTCTTTCAATACCGCATCCCGGTGTGCTGCCACTTCCGGTCCCGGCCAGTCCGTACGCCCGGGCGTGCGTTCGAG
>JBCDDI010000716.1:0-1598 GCA_039180365.1 Pseudomonadota bacterium | reverse complement strand
GGGAAAACGCAATGGCAATTGTGAACGATCCAGCAAGCCCGCTGGTTGCCAGGCTCGAAGGGCTGCATCTCTTTCACTATGATCCGGCGCCCTGCGCACAGCGGGTGCGCTTTGCGCTCTACGAGAAGGGGCTCAGCCGAACCGCTGATCCCCAGGCATGATCCCCGGCAACTGGCAGAGGCGGAAGCCCTCACACTGCTCGGTAAGGTGCTACATCGTTCCATCCGTTTCGTGACTTTCCGCTGGGGCCTTGGGGGTCTGGCGAGACTGAAGCCGGAAGAGGAGCAGGAGCTCAGGAAGCTGCTTGCACAAGGTGCGGACGGGGAGCAGCTGCAGAGTTTTTATGAGGGATATGACGCCAAGACCATTCCCGAGTCCGTCTACCTTGAGCACCTGGCGCAGCTGAACGCGGCTTTCGCAGAGCACGACCTTCGCCTCCAGGACGGCAGAGCCTTTCTCACTGGCGACAGCCTGACCATGGCAGACGTCATCTGGGCGATGAAGACCTTGCGACTTCAGGAGTGCGGCTATCCCTTCGACCCCTGTTTTCCCACCTATGCGGCCTGGTACCAGCGCGTGACCAGCCGGCCCGCCTTTCAGGAGGGAGTGATGGGCAAGCATCGGCTGATGAGTCGCGCCTTCCGTGCCAAAGCTAAGCTTGAGCACCTGCTCGGGAAGGGCCTCAGGCGCGAGGTGTTGAAGCTCGCGGCTTGAAAACGAGATTCGTTCGCGGGCTCAACGCTTACCCCTCGACCTGCTAGGCTCTCCGCTCCACTCTGGAGAGCCGACCATGCCTGTCAGCCTGACCATGCAGGACAACATTGCCGTCATCACCATCGACGATGGCGCGAAGAACGTTATTAATCACGAAGTCCTGGACGAGCTTGAGGCGCACTGGGAAACGGTCGAAGCGTCTGCTGGTGCCGCCGTGCTTGCTGGTCGCCCGGGCAGTTTCTGCGCCGGCTACGACATTAAGGTCATGACCGGTGATGATCCGTCGGCGTCGGCGGAACTCGGCCGACGTGGCGGTCGCTTTGCCTATCGTCTCTTCGGTTCACCGGTGCCCACGGTGGCTGTCTCTACCGGTCATGCGTTCACCATCGGCGCAGTCTGGCTTGCGTGTTGCGATCTACGCATCGGCGAGGCAGGCAGCTTCAAATACGGCATGAGCGAAGTGGCGCTTGGCGTGCCCTTTTCGCCCTGGCCCCTGGAGCCGCTGAAAGCTCGTCTCACGCCGGCAAGTCAGACGGCGGCGCTCTTGCATTCGCAGATTTACAGTCCGGAAGGCGCCGTAGATGCAGGATTCATCGATCAGCTCCTGCCGGCAGGGGAGGGTTTGGATGCAGGGCTTGAGGCGGCGACGCGACTCGCGGGACTGCCGCGTGATGCGTACGCCCGTTCGAAGAAGGAACTGCGTCGTGATGCGTTGGCAATCATGGCGGCTGATCTCGGCCTTGCTGACGCTTCATGAGTGAGGTGGCCTCAATCGCTGGAGCCGCCCCCGCGCAGCTGACCCAGCCCAAGGGCCTCTGGGTGCTCTTCATCACAGAGATGTGGGAGCGCTTCAGCTACTACGGGATGCGTGCGCTACTCGTCCT
>JBCDDI010000715.1:0-1603 GCA_039180365.1 Pseudomonadota bacterium | reverse complement strand
TTGAAGAGGCTGCCGCGCGGGGCCTCGAGGCCGTGACGCTGACAACCTTTGCAGACATTCCCTGGAACGCGCCTTTTTACGCAGCCATGGGCTTTGAAGTCTTACGCGAGCAGGGCCTGACACCGTTCCTTGCCGGAGCCCTGGAGGAGGAACGCGCTCTGGGATTGACCGAGCGGGTCGCCATGCGGCTTGCTGTTCCCGTTGGGAACCAGAAAGGAGACGATCGTGGCGTTTAAGGGCCGCCTCGAAGAATAACCCTGGCGACCCGCTCGGTCAATCCCAGAGCGCGTTCTTCCTCGAGGGCTCCGGCAAGGAACGCTGTCAGGTCCTGCTCGGATAGGACTTCAAAGCCCATGGCTGCATAAAAAGGCGCGTTCCAGGGAATGTCTGCAAAGGTTGTCAGCGTCACGGCCTCGAGGCCCCGCGCGGCAGCCTCTTCAACCACCCGGGTAACCAGGCGCCGCCCCAGGCCGCGCCGGCCGTGGTCTGGATGGACGGAGAGTTCCAGAAGATGCAGCGTCACTGCGCTTTCTTCGCAGACCGCAAAGCCCACAGGCTGGTCTGGCCCGGCGTCAACGGGTGCAGCGCCATGGATCGGATCGGCGCCATCACCGACGGGTGCCGAGGCGGCCAGCACCGCAACAAAGAGTCCGCCACTGCGGCAGGCGCGCTCAAGCTCCGCAATCGGAAGGTGCGCATCGGGATCGGGAATCCGTTCGGCAGGAAACAGCTTGCCGGCAGCAAGCTCAATGGCGGGCAGCTTCAACACGTCATCCATGGTGGCAGCGCGCAGGGAATAGGAAGGTTCGCTCAAGACTGCGTCTCCCAGAGCCCATGAGCTTGAAGCACAGTCTCCATAGCGGCGATGCCCTGGGAGAGTTCAAACACCTCCGCCGCAAGCCCGAGAGAACGCGCCGCGTCTACGTTCGCCTCATGATCGTCCAGAAACAGCACCTCTTCCGGCCGCCGGTCCAGCTCCGCCAGCACGGCTTCAAAGTAGCCGGTCTCAGGTTTCGCGTAGCCGATACGATAAGAGAAAAAAAGCCCATCAAAACGTTCGGCGTAACCGAGCGCTTCGATCATGTAGTCGGCTCGTCGACGCTGTTGATTGGTCGCCAGGCCAACCACCGTACCGCGCTCACGCAGCATACTGACAAGCGAGAGCACGGCCCCATCGGGTTCGATGCGATGCCAATGAAGCAGCGCCTCTTCAACGCTCGCCGGGCTTCGCCAGCGCTCAAGGACTTCTGCCAGGCGCGGCGCAAAATCCACTGGCGAGCGGAGCGCCGGCCCCTCGGCTCTGAACACGTCGGCGAGAAAGGCTTCTTCGGCGCCTGGCTGACCGCAGAGGGCCGCGAGGCCCTGCCGCCAGTCAGCCGGCGGTTGCTGAACCACACCGTCGGCATCGAGCAGCAGCGTGGTGATCGGAACCATCGCGCTCAGAATCCTGCAAAACCGGGAGCAAGGGACCATACTCCACGAATCTTGAGCAAGCGAGCGGCCAGCCGTTATGAGCCACCCCTTCCGCATCATCGAAGACCCGATCACCGGCCCGGAAATCAGAACGCTGCTGGCGGACCACCTGGAGGACATGCACGCCGTC
>JBCDDI010000714.1:0-1607 GCA_039180365.1 Pseudomonadota bacterium | reverse complement strand
CGGACGACGGCGTCGACGTCTCCCTGGTTGTCGAAAGCTGCCAGCGCATCGTTGATAAAGCGCTCGCTCATACGCTCGACGAGGGCCTTGCGCATGCCGATGGAGCTGCCGAAGTGGTGCAGCAGCGTCGCGTGACTCATCCCGGCTGCCTTGGCGACGCCCGCTACGTTCAAGCCTTCCAGGCCAAGCTCCGCCAACCGGGCCTCAGCCGTGTCCAGGAGCAGGGTCCGGGCTTCTTCCGGGGTGCGCCGCTTACGCTTATTGACATTCATGTTGATAGCGCTAATATCTACATCATTGTTGATAAGGGTGGCATGGAATGAACACGGACACCAACAGCACAAAAATGGAACCTCGCGCAGCCCTGCGCGCTATCCGGCGCCTCATCGCCGATCCGGAAGATACAGCCCAGGTCTTCGAGGTGATTCGCGCCCTGTCGGGGCCCTCCCTCGAGCAGGGTTTCCGTCGTTTCTGCACCTTGCCGGCAGGCCGAAAAATCCTTGTGGAGCGGACCGAGCTGCTGCACACGCTCTGCGATCGCGACTATCTGCGAACGCTCCCGCCCGGCAGCCTCGGCCGGACTTATCTGGCCTTCATGGAGCGTGAGAACCTGAGCGCCGACGGTCTTGTGGAAGCCAGTGAAGTCGCCGGTGACCGGGAAATCGATGGCGATCGCGACCGTTTCGCCAATCGACTGAGAGATCAGCATGACCTCTGGCATTGCCTGACCCGCTACGGTCGCGATGAGCTCGGTGAACTCTGCCTGCTGGCATTCACCTATGCTCAGAACCGCAACCGAGGCATCGGCTTCATCGTGCTCGTCGGCATGATGCAGATGCGCAAGCACTATGGTCTGAGGGTCTTCCGCGCCGTCCGTCGGGGCTATCGGGACGGCCGCCGCGCGGCCTGGCTGCCCGGTCAGGCCTGGGAAGAGCTCCTTCCCCAACCCGTTGACGCAGTTCGGGATGCACTTGGGATCGTGGAGCCGACTTCCTACCAGCAACTCCGAGCGGAGCCGCTGCCGGCTTGAGCCATGGGCGCGGTTGCCGCCGCGCCACTTCTAGAAAAAGACGAAGGCTCGAACCACCACGTTCTTCCGACAGCGGGCCTCTTCCGGGGCCTTCCAGTCGATGGCCGCTGAATGAAAGCTCCAGCGTGATACGGAACCATCGGTGATCGAGTCGTAGCACTTCAGCATTGAGACTTCCGTTGGCGTCTGCCGTGGGAACCAGTACCACTCATGGTCCGGGCGGTAGGTAAAGCGCGTCGTCTCGCCAACTCGATCGTCGTAGATCCGGTAGTTGGTGATATACGGCTGATCAGCGAAAGATGGCCAGGCGCAGAGCACAAAGGGATTCTGCTCTACCGTCTCCATGGGTTTCGCGAGGTTGATGGACAGAAAGCGCCGCGACATCTTCGCATCCGCTTCGGCCTCGGTGTAATTCTGCGGGCGCCCGAAGGTGCGCAGGTTCTTCGTCAGGAGTTCCCGACAGCGCACCCGGCCGCTGTTGTCGTTCAGGTCGTTGTGCACCAGATTCGCGTAAGCGCCGTTGACGCCAGGATTCTTATTGTCCTGATCTTCGGTGCGATCACCCTCGTAGTCTTTG
>JBCDDI010000713.1:0-1633 GCA_039180365.1 Pseudomonadota bacterium | reverse complement strand
TCGGCTGGCAACGCGAGACAGCAGGGATCTTTACCATCTCCTTATCGTGCGCCCAATAGGGGGATCCCACAGGCGCCTGCGCTCCAGAGCCCGCGCCGGACCGGGTCGAACAGTAGATCACCACTGAGCTATTAATGCGCTTTCAATGAGTCTTGTCGGCGACGACCTGGGACCCGTAAAATACCGTCAACGTTGACGGTTTCATGGGGAGAGCCATGGCGGTGCTCAAGCATCCGGTCTCGGGAGCCACCTATACACTGCGGGACGACGGCCTGGTTGAGGTCGAAAACAACGGCCTGAGCGGCGTTTTCGCCTGGAACGGCCAGTACCGGTCCGGTGATCTGCGCCAGGCCGACCCGCATATGTTGCTCTGGCTGGCGGGGCCGCAACTGCCGGACGGCGCCAATGTCCGGCGGAATCGCTGAATGCAGAACGGCCGCCGGGACAACACCCGAGCCAACCCAAACAGTGCGTATGGCGCCGGTGCGCCAGCAACCAACAGTCACGGAGGAGACGACGAATGGCCACTAGAGCAGAGGATCTCGGTGCCCGCTCCGCGGGTATCAGCTACCAGGAACTGATCAGTGGAGACGTAGTACCACCAGAGGCGCCGCTCACCCTTGAGGGCATTCTCGACGTACCGGTCACCAGCGTGCCCGTCACGCGCTACACGTCCCAGGCGTTCTATGACCGGGAGATGCAGGAGCTCTGGCCCCGCGTCTGGCAGATGGCCTGCCGCGAGGAGGAAATCCCCGAAATCGGTGACTACTACCTCTATGAGATTGGCCACTATTCGATCATCGTCGTTCGCTCGCATGACGGTATCCGCGCTCACCACAACGTCTGCCGGCATCGTGGTCGGAAACTCTGCGATTTCGAAACCGGTCACGCCGCGAGCTTTATCTGCCCCTTCCATGGCTTCAGCTGGAACATCGATGGTTCCCTGCGCTCCGTGACTTCCGAGTGGGACTTCCCACACATCGATCAGAGCAACTTCGATCTGACGCCCGTCCGCGCCGAAAGCTGGGGCGGCTGGGTGTTTATCAATATGGACATGGAAGCCGAGCCCCTCGCCGACTTCATGGGCGATCTACCCGCGCACTTCGAAGGCTGGGCACCGGAATCCCGCTACGTTGAAGCGCATGTCGGCAAGATCATGAAAGCCAACTGGAAGCTCGTGCAGGAAGCCTTCATGGAGGCCTTTCACGTGATCACCACGCATCCGCAGATTCTCGGCGGCATCGGTGACGAAAACTCGCAGTACGACGCCTGGGGGAACTTCTCTCGCGCCATTACGCCGAACGGCACCCCGAGCCCGCACCTGAAGCGCCAGCCCACGGAGCAGGAACTCTTTGATTCCGTAACCATGCGCAACGTCGATGATCCGCCGAATCCGGAGGTGCCGGAAGGTATGACGGCGCGAGCCATGATGGCCGCCGGTGCGCGCGCGGTGGTGCGGCTTTCGGGCAGCAGCGCGTTCAGTGCCATCGATGCCATCGCCGTCAGCCCGATCGATCGGAGCCGCGGCGTAGGGCCCATCAGGCTCGATCTCACGATCGGAAAGCTGCCGACGCTGGCGGTGAGACTCCCCGGCCCTCGGTCCTACACCGGCGAAGACACAGTCGAGCTGTTT
>JBCDDI010000712.1:0-1642 GCA_039180365.1 Pseudomonadota bacterium | reverse complement strand
GCCGGCAACAGGCCCGACGCCGCTGTCTGTTGCCGCCTGCGCCAACGCACCATCCGGAGCTCGTTACCGATGATCGCTAGGCTGAGCAGCACGACGAGCGCACAGGCCCCGTAAAAAATCGCAAGCACCGTATCGTCGGAGACCCGGAAGTCTTCCAGCCAGGCGGGCAGATCCAGGGACTCCCCGGCACCAAAGGTATCTTTCAGCCAGCGCTGCAAGCGCTCCCAGAGTTCGAAAGTACCCGCTTCCGGGCGCGCCAGTTCGCGCAGAACGTCATCGAGACTGTCAGCGCCGATGGTCGGACCTGGAGGAGCCTTGAGGTAGTGATCCCCCACAGGCTCCGGTGCCGTCTGCGCAAGCAGAGGCGGCGCCAGGACCAGTAGCAGGCCTATCGCGAGGCAAGTCGCCAGGCGCTCAAACAGTCGCGGGCCCGCCCTGTGGACGGACCCGTTACTCATGCGGGCGCAGGCGCTGCAATGCGATCGGCAAGGTCATCACCCTCTTTGCGAAGCCGGAGGTCGTAATAGGCCGCCATGGAAAGGGTGTAGAAGAGAGGCGTTACCAGACCAAGCATTGCCCCGCTGACCAGCGTCTCAACAAGGGCCATGCCCAAGCCGGCTTCCGGGCTCATAGCGATGACCACGCCGAGCACCACGCCGACGACCACGTAGGCCACCATGAGAATGAAACCGGCGATCAACATGATTGCGGACGTGCGCCAGTAGTTGCCCCAGACAAGCCGATGACTCTGGCGCAGACTGCCCACCATGCCACCGCCTTCCACAACCAGCACATAGGGCGCAAAGGCCAGGGTGACAACAAGAATCAGTCCAGGGATGAGCAGCAGCAACATGCCCACGGTCACCGCCAGGGAATAGAGCAACAGACAGACGGCAAGCGGCAGCATGCAGGCGAGGCCGGCGCCAAGGGCATCGCCCAGGCTCATGTCGCGACCGTCATGAATCCGCGAAATTCGGGACACAACGGCCGCGTAGATGAGCATGCCGAACAGGGTGGTCACGAGCATCGTAATTCCGAAGGCTGCACCGACGTTCGGCAGCCCGTCTTCGCCAATGGAAGCGGTGAGCAGATAGCTCGGTAGCTGGGAGACAACGGTCGCAACAACCGTCAGGATCACCACTTTCGGGAAGGCTGCCCGGAACAGCTTGAAGCCGTCATCGAGGACGCCACCGATTGACGCCGGTGCTTGCGGTTTCTCGTACATTTCGAACTCCTTTTCGTTCGGTTGCCGCGCTTCCATCGATTCCCTCGATAAACGCGGCGTGTCTGGCCGATGTGATCCACTGGAAGGGATCCGACCCAATCACCGGGGATTCTCGCTGGTCGGACAGCATCATGCTGCCGAACAGCTCGGCAAACGAAGATTCAATCTACCGAAAACGTGTTGCGCTTCACAATCTGGCTATACTCGAGCTCGGTAGCTCAGGGGAGAAAACCGTTATGCCATTGCTGATCGCAGGCGTTGTCATGTGGACCATCGTGCACCTGTTCCCATCGCTGGCCCCCGGCGCCCGCGCGCAGCTTCTGGAGCGGCTCGGTGAAGGACCCTACAAAGGCTTCTTCGCGGTGGACATCGTCATCGCCATCCTGCTGATGGTCTTCGGCTGGCGTTCGGCCGTGC
>JBCDDI010000711.1:0-1646 GCA_039180365.1 Pseudomonadota bacterium | reverse complement strand
GATGGGCCGCTCGTGCAGGGCCACAACGAGGCCGGCACGCTCCTCGCTGAGCTCAAAAGCCGATTTCCCGAAGCGCCGCTTCCGCTGGATGATCAGACGCCGTTCAATGCGCCGAGCCGCGATGCTGAGCGCGTTGAAATCAGCTGGGAAAGCATCACGGAGGGCGAACCTTTCCCGGAGTGGCACTTCCAGGTCACTACTGACGAAAACGCCCGTTACAGCGAACAGATTGCCGACGAGCTGCCCATCTACCGGCACATCGCACACCCGCACTGGCTGCTCTCTGTCGCCAACCAGGCGCTTACCCGCGAATATCAGATGCCGGCGTGGATCCACGTGGGTTCGGAAATCCGCTTCCGGGAACTTGTCCGCGTGGGCGATACCTTGGGGATCAAGGCCGTGCCGATCGAGAAGTGGGAGCGTAAAGGTCACCAGTTCGTGCGCCTCTATCTGACCTACAGCCGCCTCGATCAGATCACCACGGAGCTTTATCACACGGCGATTTTCCGGGTGGCGGAATAATGCGTATCGCCGTTCTTGCGTCTCACGGCGGCTCGATCATGCAGGCGGTGATTGACGCCTGCGAGGCAGGACGCCTCGACGCCGAGATTGCCCTCGTGATCTCCAACAACTCAAAGGCGGGCGCCCTGGAGCGGGCCCGGCAGCACGGTATCGCGACCGCACATCTCTCTGGGCGTACGCACGATGACCCAAGCGCTCTCGACAAAGCCGTGGAAGCGGCGCTCGTCGACGCCGGTGCTGAGTGGGTGCTGCTGGCGGGCTATATGAAGAAGCTGGGGGAGCGGACTCTGGCGGCGTACCGAGGTCGTATGCTCAATACACATCCGGCCCTGCTGCCTCGCTATGGGGGTCAAGGCTTTTACGGACGCAAAGTCCACGAGGCTGTGCTTGAGGCCGGTGACAAGGAGTCGGGGGCGACCGTGCACCTCGTTGACGGCGACTACGACACGGGGCCAATCCTTGCGCAGGTAAAGGTTCCCGTCCGCGGCGATGACGATGTGGAAAGTCTCGAGGCGCGCGTCAAAGAGGCTGAGCGAAAGCTGATCGTGACCACCCTGCAGGAACTGGCCAGCCGCCGCGAGGCCTCCAATTACTGAGTATCACCTTCGGCCGCTCACGGCCGAGGATGCGGAAGCCTACCGCACGTTTCGACTCTTCATGCTCGCAGAAGCACCGACTGCCTTCGGCTCCCACCACGATGAAGCAGCGCAGCTTCCACTCGAGAACTTCCGTGAACGCGCGAGCTATGTGAAAGACAACTTCATCATCGGCGCGTTCAGCAAGACTGATGAGCAACTCGTCGCCAGCGCCGGGGGCTTACGGGAGCAGGCGCTCAAACGACGCCATCTCGGCCTGATCTGGGGCATGTACGTGCATCCGGATCATCGCGGCGCTGGTCTGGGTACCCGCTTGCTCAACAACGTATTGGCGAGACTCGAGGAGCTGAACGGGGTGTCAGCGGTCGGTCTCAGCGTAACCGTGGGCAACAAACCGGCGCTGGCGCTCTACGAGAGCGCCGGTTTCGAAGCCTGGGGTGAAGAACCGCTGGCGCTGCGCGTGGACGGCGCCGATCACGCGGAACTGCACATGATCCGACGCCTGGGCACAGACTGAGCGGTCCTGTC
>JBCDDI010000710.1:0-1652 GCA_039180365.1 Pseudomonadota bacterium | reverse complement strand
GGGGGCCGCGTGGATGTCCGGCCAGCTGGGGTAAGGCCCGCGGGGTGTGGTGGGAAATTGTGGCCGTTCACTGACCAATGCCTCCAGCCTGCTCCGGCGCGCCTGAAGCGGCCGCTGCCGCAGATCTTCCCCGTCCAGTTCCAGGAGGTCATAAGCCATAAAGCAGCAGGGCACCTCCGCCAGCAGCTTCCGCCCGACCTGTTTTCGACCGATGCGCCGCTGCAGATCGGCAAAGGGCAGCGGAGCGCCGTCGCCCCAGGCGAGAATTTCACCATCAAGCACGGTGCCGTTCGGGAGTTTGTCAGCTGCGGCAGTGATTTCCGGAAACTGACCGGAAACAAGCTCCTCACCGCGGGACCAGAGCCAGACTTCATCCCCGCGTCGCACGAGCTGGCCGCGGATGCCATCCCACTTCCACTCCGCAAGCCAGTCCCGAGCCTCACCCAGACTGGAAGCTTCTGACTCGAGCGGCGAGGCGAGGAAATAGGGATAGGGTCGACTCGCATCAGCGTCGCTCAGATCACTGCTGAAGAGGGCCTGGAAGCTCTCCGCAGAGGGAGACCAGTGGCCCATGAGCCGATGAAAGATCGCATGGGCCGCGACTCCGGACCATTCAGCCAGAGCGCGAACGACAAGGCGTTTCGCCACGCCCACACGCAGCGCACCGGTCATGAGCTTATTGAAGATGAAGAGCTCAAGGGTATCGAGGCGAGACCAGGCTTCGCTCAGCGTCGCCTGCTGCAGCTCCGGCGCTTCAGCGCGGCGAGCTTCAATCCATGCCACCGCTTCCGCAAGCGTCGGTGACCAGGGGTTGTCTATGCGTCGGTTCGGCACGGCATCTACCAGCAGCGCAATCGTCTCCGCCTTGTCGCCGACGGCGTCATAGCACGCATCAAACATCCAATCCGTTACACCCGCGTGGGTGGCCGCCCAGGCATTCATATCCCGGCTTTTTACTGGGCTTCTGAGTCGATCACCGCAGAGAAAAAACACGGCCCAGGCGGCGTCTTCTGCGGGTGCCTCCGCGAAGTAGGCAACCATGGCCGTCGTCTTGGCTTTCGTTGAGTTGCTGGCATCGAGGGCTTCATAGAGTTCAGCAAAACGGCGCATCAGTCGTCCTCATCACCGTAGGCTGTGCTGAGCGCCCGGGCATCGACACCCTGCTCCGTGAGGTAGCGCACAAGCATGTCCGTGCGGCCATGGGTGGCCAGCACCTGGCGGGCGCCCGTTTCCTGCACGGTCTCGACAATACCCGGCCAGTCAACATGATCCGAGAGCACGAATCCCCGATCCCACCCCCGCCCGCGGCGAATGCCGCGTACGCGCATCCATCCGGAGGCAAATCCTGTCTCAACTTTACGGAATCGTTTCATCCAGCTGCTGCGACTGGCAGACGGCGGCGCCAGCACCAGTTCACCAGCAAAGCCGTCCTTGCGGGGCGCCTGCGTCGCGTTGATGGTTTCCGGTAGCGCCACCCCGTCGCGTCGGTAGGCTTCCGTGAGCGCTTCCAGAGCCCCGTGAATGTAGATCGGGCGGTCGCAGCGCGCGTGCAGTTCTGCCAGCAGGCGCTGCGCCTTACCGAGGGCATAGCAGAATAGCATAGAGCAGAGCCCGGCCGCCCGATTGCTCTCCCACCAGGCAAGAATCGCCTC
>JBCDDI010000709.1:0-1656 GCA_039180365.1 Pseudomonadota bacterium | reverse complement strand
TCCCCCCTGGTAGCGCAAGGTGGCTTTGCTCGCCTCCGAGAGACGCTGGTGATACTCCGGCTGTTTGAAGGTGAGATAACGCTTGGCCGCAACGTGGCCCTCCACCAGCTGCGCGACGCGTTCGCCGAAGCCGAGGGCGCGCAGATACTCAGCACCCAGTGACTCGTGTCCTGCCGCGCCCCAGGTGCCCATCCGTTTAATCTCGCCTGCACCGAGCGTTGCGCAGAGATGACCCACGTCATGCAGAAAGGCGGCCGTGACGATCTCGTCGCTGAGACCTTCCTCCACCGCGCAGTCGGCGGTTTGTGCCGCATGTTCGAGCTGGCTGACCGCCTCACCGACATAGTCCTTGTGTCCGGCCTGCCGATAGAGCGCGAGGATCTCGGTGACCGGATCCTCAGCGCGCGACATCGGATTCATCTGTAAAGCCGGGGATGTTAACGGTAACGGTCTGCTCGAAGCGGATCCAGGTGCCCGCCCGGGACTGGTAAGGCACTTCAAGGTCGCAGGACGGGATCGACTCCGGAACCCGGCCCGGCTCGAAGGCTGCCTCCAGCGACACGGTGTCCGTTGAATCGGCATCAATGCGAATCACCGGTATGGCTCGAGGAGCGAAGGACCAGCGGCCGTCGCTCGAGCCGCAGGACAGGTAAACGTCAACGCTCTGGCGCAGCGGATTGTTCAGCGACAGCTCGACGCTGTAACGATTCTCGCCGGCAGCGGTCGCCACCACTTCGTCTCCTGTAAGCCGGCGCGCCAGCGCGAAGAAGCCGTAGTTGTCTTCCGGGCCAACGAAGTCCAGCGGTCGCACGGCATCGACCTCGATGGAGGCAACGCTGACTTCATCATCCCGCACGGCCACCTGTAACAGATGCTCGAAACCGCCGAGCTCCGGATAAGGCACAGCGTTGGTGCCTGAGTTGTTTGTCATGACGTAGTGGACGCCGTCACGGAGCTCATGGTGGTAGTGGTGATGGTGTCCGTAGATCACGTAGTCGACGTCGTGGCGGACGAAAAGCTCGTGCAGGGTGTCAGCGCCTTCCAGGAACCGCGGCGGGCGATGCAGAAACACGAAGCGGTGTTCGGCCTGCGTGCCCTCGAGAACGTTCGCGAGCCAGTCCAGCTGTTCCGGATCGATGCCGTTCTCTACGGTGCTCGAATCCGAGTTCAGGACCACAAAGGCTGCGTTCCGGTAGTTGAAGCTGTAATAAAGGGCGCCCCATTGGGCTTCGAAAAGGCGCTCAAGTCTGGGATCCACAGCGCGCTGGCCGTTGAAGACGTCGTGGTTACCCGGCACCGCAAAAAAAGGGATAGCGCCGAGGGGGCCGATCTGATCACGAAAGCGAGCCCACTCCCGTTCGATCAGCGATAGATCATCCTCATAGCCGTTGATCAGATCGCCGACCTGCACCACGAAAGCCGGTTGCAGCATCCGGACCTGATCGATTGTGCGATTGAAGGTGGCTGGATCGTCGAACTGGCTGTCGCCAAGCACAATAAAGTGAAACTCGTTGGCCGCCGTTGGCGGCGCGCTCGGGCCCGCAGCTGCAAGCGCCGTGGTCGACCACAGCGCTGTGAGCAGCAGCGTAAAGGCTGGCGTTCTCAGGAGACGACTCATTTCCTCGACCTCGCGCTAAGCCCGTGAACGGGCGACGC
>JBCDDI010000708.1:0-1657 GCA_039180365.1 Pseudomonadota bacterium | reverse complement strand
TTCAGGACCATGCCGTTTACGGCCCTCTGCGGCATCATTGGCGCCCTGGCGATTTCCGGCTTCCCACTCACTTCGGGCTTCACCACCAAAACCATGATCTCCCAGGCGGCCGCGAGCGAAGGCCTTATGGTTGTGTATCTGGGCCTCGCGGCAGCGTCCGCCGGCGTGTTCCTCCACGCAGGCATAAAATTCCCGTGGTTCGTGTTCTTTCAGAAGGACTCGGGGCTGCGGCCGAAGGACGCGCCCTGGAACATGGGCATCGCTATGGGCTTTTTTGCTGCGCTGTGCCTGCTGCTCGGAATCGCCCCGGGGCTGCTCTACGAGTACCTGCCCTACCCCGTGGACTACGTGCCCTACTCGGCGAGCAAAGTGCTCTTCTATCTGCAGCTGCTGCTCTTCTCGGGTCTTGCGTTTTTCCTGCTGCTGCCGCTCATGCAACGCACGCTCACAATCAGCCTGGATTTCGACTGGTTCTGGCGGGTGGTGCTCTATCGTGCCGGGAGTGCGGTTCTTAACGGCATCGAATGGCTTCAGTCGACCTTCGGCGAGCGGCTCGCGCAAGGGCTCGAGAAGGGCCGGCGTTTCGCCAACCGGCACATGGGTCGACCGGACCCGGAAGAACGTGCCGGAGTACTCTCCCGGACCTGGCCCATCGGCGTAACCGCCCTGTGGATCGCCATTCTGCTGAGCGCCTACATCGGGACCTATTACCTCTGAGGCTACTCTAAGGGGTCTTCAGGAGCTCAGCGATACGCGCTCCCGAGGCCATCTGTGCCGTCCAGTTGAAAGTGCCTTCCTTCAGCATCTGTTCGCTGAAATCGATGATCGGCTTAACGGACGCGTAGGTAAGCGCCCCACCGATACTCACCCGCTGCGCACCGGCAGTGGCAAAGTCGTCGAGGGTCGCGTCCGGCATAAACACCCCAAGCACATTGAAAGGTTTGTCGAGCTCGGCAGTCACCGCTTTCAGGTCCTCAAGGCTTGCAACTCCTGGCGCGTAGAGCACGTCCGCACCGGCAGCTGAGTAGGCCTGGAGCCGCTTGATCACTTCATCGAGATCCCGCCCGGCGCGGAGCAGGTGTTCGGCTCGAGCCGTGATTGTGAAGGGAAAATCCTGTGCACGAGCGACTTCGATTGCGGCACTCAGCCGCTCGACGGCCAGCGGCAGCTCAAAGAGTGCCTGACGGGAACGATCAAAGTCTTCAATCGAGCAGCCGGCAACACCCGTGGCAATGAGCGCTTCGACGTTGCGCGCTACGGCGGCCGGATCAGCGCCATAGCCATCCTCAAAGTCGGCGTTCACAGGAATGTCCGTGGCACTCGCAATGGCTTCGCAGTGGACGAGCTTTTCTTCAAGGGTCGGTTCGCCGTCACTCTTGCCAAGGGTGTAAGCAAAACCACCGCTCGTCGTCGCAAGAGCTTTGAATCCTACGCCCTGCATGATGCGGGCGGAGCCAACGTCCCAGGGATTCGGAATGATGAAAGGCTCCGGCTGCTCGTGCAGCGCGGCAAAGGCGTGGCATTTTTCGGCTTGAGTCGGCATAGCGGTTGCGTCCGTGCAGGGTTGGCTGGCGCAGCCATGCTAAGCCCTCGCAGAGATCAGTACCACAGACCTTGCGGCGGGCGCCCGAAAGCTGGAGAGTCCTGACTATCTGAT
>JBCDDI010000707.1:0-1657 GCA_039180365.1 Pseudomonadota bacterium | reverse complement strand
TGGTGACCCTGGTGGTGGAACCCGGTGGCTACAGCTTCGGCGACTTTCTGAAGGTCGGGGTACCGCTGTTGCTGCTCAGCTATCTGGTAACCCTGGTGCTGACGCCCCTCGTGTTCCCTTTCTACCCCTGATCTTCCCTGAGCATCTAATGAGCACCCGGTTATGCGCCATCACCTGACCCGCACCGGCAAAGTCCTTATCGGCGCAATCATCATCGTGCTGATTGGCCTTGGCTGGGTGATCAACTACTCCACGTCCCAGACCCTCGCACTTGCGGAGTCCCTGCAGTTCCGACGCATGCTCGTCGCCGCCCAGCCGGAAACGGACACCTATCGATTCTTCTTCGTCACCAACCGTTCAGCGATGGATTCCACCGGACTGCCGGAGGCCATGTTCAGCTCCGAGCGCGCACCGGGCATGCGCTTCGGGACTTTTGATACCAGCATCGAGCCAAGCCTCGGCATCGGCATGCTCATCAATCCCTCGGACTGGTTCCAGAACGAGGAGATACAGCTCAAACGTGTAGAAATCCGCCGCCAGGACGAGTTTCTGAGCGAGCTACGGCGCCAGCTCGAAGGCACACCGAGTCGTGGGCTGATCATCAACATCAACGGTTTCCGCGAGCGCTTTCCTTCAGCGCTGCGAAAAACCGCCTTTCTCGCCCACGTGCTGGACCTGAACGCCCCGATTCTGGTTTTCGATTGGCCGGGTGATCAGGGTTCCAACCCGTTCGGCTATCGCCGAGCCCAGGGAATCGCTCGCGAATCCGGCGCGGAGCTGGCCGAGCTGCTCAACCTGATCACTGCCGAGCTCGCTCCGGATCGCTTATCAATCATCGCCAACAGCATGGGCGGCGAGGTGGTGGTCGAGGCTTTTGCCGCGCTTGCTGCCGATGGGGAGTTCACTGGGCTCAAACCCGCCGTCAGTCATGTGGTGCTAACGGCACCGGATGTCAGTCACGCCGAGTTCGGGGAACGCTTTGAAGACCACTTTCGGCGCCTTGCCGACAACATGACGGTTTATGTGTCTTCCAACGACCGCGCCTTGCTCATGAGCCGTCTACTGAACCGGGAAAGGCGCCTGGGCGAGAGTACGGCCCATCCCGAAATGCTCGCTCAACTCGACAACAACGGCGACTTTCTGGCGGCAGAGGCAGACCAGGGCGTGGAGGCCCTTCAGGTTTACGACATGTTGGAGCCGGACGACCCCAGCATCACGCTGGTGGATCTGACGCCGGTGAATCGCACCCGGAACTTCCACAACTTCAGCCTTGAAACCCCCGAGTACTTCGACGATCTCTTTCTGAGATTGACCGGCAACGAGCGCCCGCGCACGCGAGCGCTCTATTCCGTACGCCAGGCGAACGGCACGCAATACTGGGTGTTGACCCGCGGACGCTGATTCAGCGGTTGTTCTGCCGGAACTCGTGTGCCTGCACACACTCAGGCAGATCCATGTAGAGAGGACCTCGAGCGGCAGTGGCGTTGCCATGATCCGCATAGAAGCGCTCACACTCTTCCCGAGAGCGACGGCTGCGGTCCTGCACACACTCTTCCACAAAGCGCGCCCGTTCAGGCGCGAGGATCTTTTCCCGGGCCGTCTGACAGGCTTCATCCAACGCAAGCTGCTCCGCTTCGGCTGCCGCCTGCTGGGCCCG
>JBCDDI010000706.1:0-1683 GCA_039180365.1 Pseudomonadota bacterium | reverse complement strand
CCGCAAGCAGCGGCGTGATGTCCCGGAACAGAATCCCTGGCTCCGGAAAGTCGGGCACCGCCCGGATCAGCGCTTGGATTTCCTGCATTTGCACAGCCGCGTTGGAAAGTCGCAAGCAACATACCCGAAATCCGCAGCCGAGTTCATCCAGCAAACCTATCGAGGCAATAGCCGCTGATCAGCGTATGCGCCGCACCCCGAAGGTGAGCCCGTAGGATAGAAATTCGGTGCCAGGCAGGTACAGAGCCCCCTGGATGACACCGCCTGCACTGAGCGGCACCGATTCTGTAGTGGCGTAGCGCTCCCAGGCGGCGTAAGGCTTCAGAAAATAGGTGCGTCCCTGAGCGCGACGGAGCCGAAATTCGCCGGCCAGAGCGGCCCGGCAGTGATCATCAATCGCCACATCCGCGGCATCAAAGGTGCTGGCAAAGCTGACTTGAGCCTCCGAAGTGAGTGCACAGCCAAGGGACGCGCTGAGCACCGCATAGCCGCTAGGCTCCATGGCGGCGTTCAGCATCAGCCAGCCAGTGCGGTAGCTTTCATCAAGGCCTTGTGTCGTGTCAGTCGGCTGAATACCGCGATCCCGCTGTTCGTAGGCCAGTAGCGCGCCGAGGCGCAGCGGCACCGGGCCGAGAAAGCGCCGTTCCAATCCGGCGCCGACGTGCCAGCCCTGCCATTCGGTTTCTGTTTCCAGTCCAGCACCAAACTGCGTTCTGCCCGAGTAATCGAGCTTAGCGCCGAAGTAGCCTGCGCTCGCGAGATAACGCCAGGCCCCGCTGCGCAGGGCGGCAGCACCGTTAAAGGCAGCGGCAGGTCCTTCCTCCCGGACCAGTCGCTCACCGTTATCGCGCTCTGTTACCTGTCGCCAGCTGGCACCCAACTCCCCTTCGTATTCCCAGCCGTCATCCGCTTCCGCAACGACAGCCAGGCACAGACAGAGGGCGCCGAAGAGAGCGGCGCTACAGACAGAACGCATGCCGATCAGTCCTCGAGCTCGTCCCAGGTGGTCATGATGGTGACGTCCACGGTGCCGTCACCGTCTTCATCCACTTCGAGCTGAACGTTCACTTCATCGAGGGCCGTGACCAGAATGCTGCCGCCGTCAAGACCAACGATGCGCAGCACACCGGAGATCGGTGTTTCCGCAAAGGCGAGGGTGCGCCAGGCTTCCAGCGTGTCCACGGTAATCTCACCGAGACCGGAAACCTGCAG
Organism: Pseudomonadota bacterium; assembly: GCA_039180365.1. Lineage (GTDB taxonomy): Bacteria > Pseudomonadota > Gammaproteobacteria > Pseudomonadales > Azotimanducaceae > SZUA-309. The sequence goes on along the minus strand of JBCDDI010000706.1, from coordinate 471 downwards.
CGTGAAGTCAAAATTCTCAATCAGAGCCGTGGTGTCTTCAAAGGTATCAACGACGTAGTCGACGAGCGTCAATGCCTCTCCATCGATGCCCACCGCCAGAGAGTCGCCGCTCACATCAACGTTCGTCTGACCTGGACTGGAAACGGCACTGAGGCTGATGTCGCCGTCGATGGAACCTTCCTCTGAAGTAAAGTCCTCAAAGATTGCGGAGAAGACCATGGAGAATGTGTCCACGCCCAGCTCGCCTTCGAGGTCCAGCTGCTCGATCACAAGGGTCACGGATCCGTCGAGAAGCCCAGCCTCTGATTCAAGGCAGTTGTCGAACGCGGTGGTGATTGCAACCCCGGAAGGAATGACCCCGTCCTGCAGTGCCAGCACAAATTCCTGTTCCGACAGGGAGCCCGTATCGATGGATACCGTTGCCGTGCCGCCATCCGTGCAGGGCTCCGTCTCGCTGATCACGGCGCCGGT
>JBCDDI010000705.1:0-1688 GCA_039180365.1 Pseudomonadota bacterium | reverse complement strand
TGCAGAGAATCCTTGAGCGCCTTGGCATAGGCTGAGTGCGGCTGCACGGGCAGCGTACGCGCGACGGCATCATTCCCTGAAAACGCCCCAGCCGCGCTTACTTCCGCTTTCCGCTGCGAACCACGTCATAGTTGCACGTTCCCGATACGGGGGAAAACGCCGTTCCCCCTTAGCATGAGTCCATGCTGATTCTGCCCATCGAAAACAAAGTCGACTGGCGCCGCCCGCCGGTGGTCACGCTCGTGCTCATTGTTGTGAACACGCTCGTCTACTTCGGCATGCTGATCCCCGATGAAGAAGCCATCGACCAGGCCTACGAATTTTACGAAGCGCGCGAGCTCCTGGAGATCGAAGCGCGGACCTATGGCGACTACTGGCATCAGGAGGTCCTGAAGTCGGAGGCCGACGGTGTACCGGTACCGGTTGAAGCGGCCTTGCCGCCGCGCGACCTGGAAGAGCTGCAGGCTTCCATCTTCTGGGATCTCGGCTTCGACGCCTATCTACGGGAGCACCCCCCAGAAGACGCGCCGCGCACCTGGCGCGAAGACCGGGACCGCTTTGAACTACTCCGCGCGGAATACAGCAGTATCGGCCTCGGCCTGGTGCCAGCAGAACCCACGGTGATCACCGTGTTCACCACCGCTTATCTGCACGGAGACGTCTGGCACCTCTTCGGCAACATGGTGTTTCTGTTCCTGTTTGGTTTCTCCCTGGAACGATCGATGGGCTCGCTCAACTATCTGATCCTCTATCACGTGACCGGGCTCACCTCCTCTTTCCTTTCTATCGTCATCCAGCCGGACAGCTACATTCCGACCATTGGCGCCTCCGGCGCCGTTTCAGGCCTGATGGGCGCGTACATCGCCGTTTACCGCCTGCGCAAGATCCGCTTCTTCTACAACTTCGGCGTCTGGTTCGGCGAGTTCCGTGCCCCGGCGCTGGCGATCTTCCCCTTCTGGCTCGCAAAAGAGCTCTACGGCCAGTTCTTCAGCGACGACAACGTGGCCTACCTTGCCCACATCGGTGGCCTCCTCGGCGGCGTGGCCGGCGGATACGCTCTGTCGTTCCTCAAACGCGGTATCGATGAAGAGTATCTGGAAGAAGGCGCCCGGGAAGATGACTGGAACCGGGAGGTAGGCAAGCTTGAAGACCTCCTCGACGAATTTAACTTCGATCGCGCTCGCACGGTGGCAGAGCGTCTCCTCGAGGAACGTCCGGAAGAGCTCAACATCTGGACGCAATACCTGAACATTCTGCGCCGGGATGCGGACAAACCCGACTACCACAAAGCGGTGCTCCGGGTGTTCGCTATGACGCCTGCAGCAGTTAAAAACGCGTCACTCGGGGCCTTCATTGAAGATGTTTTCGAAAGCTACCACGACGCCGAGCACCCCAAACCCGTATTCAAGCAGGCCAAGGTGCTGCGCAATCTCGGCCTGCTCTTCGCACGCACGAACAGACTGCAGAACGCCACGGTAGTCGCCGAGCTTCTGTTGAAAACAAAACGGTTTGACGAAGGGCTGAAGCAGTATCTGACGGCCCTGTCGAACAGTCTTCAGGCCGCCGATCGGCAGCCGGAAGCGGAACGTTATCGGAAGATCCTCGCACAGATCCCGAAGGCGCAGACGGCAGGCTAAGAAAAGGGCGCCGGTCTCAGCGCCCCCTCAATTCCGGCAAGAGATTCGGAC
>JBCDDI010000704.1:0-1703 GCA_039180365.1 Pseudomonadota bacterium | reverse complement strand
GTCGCCGGTGATGTCATCGAGCTGCCCTGGCAACGCGAGGGTGCGATGTTGACCGTAAGCTGGGCCGGGGCAGGCCCTGTTACCGCCTTTGTCGGCCGCGAAGGACCTCGGATTACCGTTGACCTCACGGAGTTCCTGGCCGGCTCCGGCTCCTTCCGGGCCGGTGCAAAGCGCTACACGATTCTTGGCGTAGAGCACATTCTCGAAGGGGTCGATCATCTGCTTTTCGTGCTCGCACTGCTTTTTGTTGTGTCGACCAACTGGAAACTCATCCAGACCATCACTGCCTTTACGGTCGCCCACAGCATCACCCTTGGCCTCGCAACGCTTGGCTATATCAACATGCCTTCGGCTCCCGTTGAGGCAGCCATCGCACTGTCGATCGTGTTCCTCTGTGTTGAAATCGTCCATACGCGGCGCGGCAGAAAGAGTCTGACCTTCAGCTATCCGTGGATCGTCGCTTTTGCTTTCGGGCTGCTGCACGGTCTCGGTTTCGCAGGCGCGCTCGCCGACATCGGCCTGCCGCCGACGGAAATACCGCTCGCCCTGCTGTTCTTCAACCTCGGCGTGGAGATTGGTCAACTCATCTTCGTTTTTTCCGTCCTTGCGATACTGGCGCTGCTCCGTTTTCTTGCTGGCGTAACGCGGGACTCCAACGTTTTCCTCCTCGGCGAACGAGTGGTCGTTTATGCCGTTGGAGTAACAGCGTCCTTCTGGCTCCTTGAACGAAGCGCGGCGGTTTTCGGAGCCTGAGCGTGAGTCCCATCGAGGCCCACCTTGCCGGTCTTTACCGTATCGATGCTTCCGGGCGCTCCTTCGAGGTCAATCAATGGGACGGCGGTAGGCCCCCTCGCTTCCACCTCACCCGGTCACGGGACTGGAAGGGCTGGCGTATCCGTGCGGACGTCGGCGTAGAGCTGGCCGCAGCCCTCGAAGCACTCGCTGAGCAGGAGCCCCTGGGAGATCCCATCGACGAGCCAAAGCTTGCTCACGAAGCCGAAGCTCTGTTGAGGGACGGCACAGCAGGAGCACCGCCGGAGTTCACTTCCGGGCCGGTCTATGCTTTTCCTGCCACCTTCCCGAGTACCCCAACCGGTCACCGGGAAACACCCTTGAAGGTAAGGTGGCTGCAAGGAGCAGATAGCGCGGTTCTAGCAGCCATGCCCGATTGGATACCCGATCTGCCACACCGACAGCCCTTCGTCGTGGCGATGCTGGACGGTCAGGCGCTCGCCGTCTGCGCCAGCGTACGAATCACCGCAGAGGCCCATGAGGCGGGGGTTGAAACGCATCGGGATGCGCGACGCCATGGTCTCGCCCGGGCAGCTGTTGCCGCCTGGGCGGGTGCCGTGAGAGCGCTCGGCGCCGAGCCCATTTACTCAACATCCTGGGACAACCTGGCTTCACAGGCCGTCGCACGGAGTCTCGGGCTTGTGCAGATCGGCACGGACTGGTCGCTGCGCTGAAGTTACGGACCGACCGCCGCTGGTGTCAGACGGCACCGGCCCCGCTGTAGCAGGAACGTCACAAAGCGCCACTACCTTGATCCAGGCGACACCATCGTCTGTTTTTATATCATGCAGTACACTTCACACTGAGGTTTACTGTCTTACCCCGTACTACTCCCTGGCACACAGGTTAGTTTCCGCCATCCCTCGCTCTGGCGGTCTGCGGCCCGTAGGACACTGGAGACCCGATGAGGT
>JBCDDI010000703.1:0-1704 GCA_039180365.1 Pseudomonadota bacterium | reverse complement strand
CGACAGTCCGGGGTCATGCCGGCGCCGCTCTCACAGCTCGTGATTGGCTCCGGAGCCTCACAGCCGGCGAGGAGGCCCAGCAACAGCAGACAGGCGACAGGACGTATCATTTTTCTCTCCCAGAGTTAACCTGCGGCAGGATGCCTTCGAGACCGCAGGGAAACAACACAGAACCGCTGCCATCGCAGTCTGGAAACAAATCCGGCGCAGCAGCGGCCCAGAGCAATGCTTCCGATCCAGGTAGACTCGTCAGGTCAACGGAGGATCCACCATGAGTGAAGCACACCCCATCAGCCGATTTCCCATCCCCGAATTGGAGGCGCTGCCTGCGGACATCCGGGAGCGGATAGAGGGTGTTGCCGAAAAAGCCGGCTTCATCCCGAATGTGTTCCTGGCGCTGGCGCACCGCCCGGAGGAGTTCCGGGCTTTCTTCGCCCACCACGATGCCCTTATGGAAAAAGAAGGCGGCCTGAGTCTCGCGGAGCGGGAGATGATTGTGGTTGCCACCTCTGCCGCCAACGACTGTCACTACTGCGTGATTGCGCACGGTGCGATTCTACGCATTCGTGCAAAGAATCCACTGCTGGCCGATCAGGTGGCTGTGAACTACCTGAAAGCAGACATCACTTCCCGCCAGCGCGTCATGCTCGACTTCGCCATGAAGGTCTGCCTCGACGCCGGGGCCCTGGAGTCAGTCGATTTCGAGACGCTGCGCGCTGAAGGATTCAGCGACGACGACATCTGGGACATCGGCGCCATTACCGCCTTCTTTGCCCAGAGCAATCGCCTGGCCAACCTCTCAGCCATGCGGCCCAATGACGAGTTTTATGCCATGGGCAGGTGAACCCAACCGCTCAGCCAGGCTCTGATCCCTCCGTCATCGGCAGGTTTTCGTCGCGCACCCACTCGGACATGGAGCCGTCGTAAACGGCTACCGCGTCCTTACCCACAAGCAGGCAGGCCATGGCATCTATGGTCGCCGAGATGCCGCCACCGCAGTAGGCAATCACCCGCTCGGCATCCAGCAGACCTCTGGCACCCAGCGCGGCTTCGAGCTCGTCCCGCGGCCGGAAGCGGCCTTTGTCGAGGAGTGCGTCGTAAGGCACGTTTACGGAGCCGGTGATGTGGCCTTTGCGGCCATAGCTCATTTCCGCCGTACCGCTGTAGACCTCCGGCGAGAGCGCGTTCACGGTGCAGACCTTGCCGTCGCCGATCGCCTCGAGCACCGCCGTCTGATTAACAAAGCGTTCAACGCGGGGCTGCACGGTAAGGTTGCCGCCGGAGAAAGTTATTCCCTCAGTTTCAGTTTTGAGCCCTGCCTCCTGCCAGGCGCGGAAACCACCGTTAAGCACCGCTACGCGGTCGAGACCCGCATAGTGCAGAAGCCACCAGGCGCGGGTGGCCCACATTATGTGCCCGGTGGAATAGACAACCAGCTCGTCTTCGTCGTTGATCCCCAGGCCACGGAGACCGGTTTGCAGCGCCTCCGGCGTTGGCAGAGAAAAGCCAAGACCGGTGCTTGTATCGGAAACGGCGCGGATCTGATCCAGGAAAGCGGCGCCAGGAATGTGGCCGGCCTCGTAATCGGCAAGACCTGATTCGGCCCGATAACCACGTTCCGCGGGGACCAGATGTACGGTGGCATCAAACACCTTCACCTTTCCCTTTACCTGGCTATTGTCCTCTGCGAGGCGCCCGGCCAGG
>JBCDDI010000702.1:0-1712 GCA_039180365.1 Pseudomonadota bacterium | reverse complement strand
GATGGTGATGCCGGGCGACAACGTGAACATGGTGGTCACGCTGATCAGCCCGATTGCGATGGAAGAAGGCCAGCGCTTCGCGATTCGTGAAGGCGGCCGAACCGTTGGCGCGGGAGTCGTTACCACGATCAAGGAGTGATCCGTTGCGCCAACTGTTCGGCTAAGCAGTTTGCAGCCGCAAACTGCATCTATCTGAACCGTCGGCGCCGGCGTGGTTACGACCATTTAGGAGTAACAGCCCGCCAGTGAGCTGCCCCTCTGGGATTGCTCATTTGGCTTATGCGATGGGAGCCTTGGCGTGAGTGAATGCTTACTTACAGGGCCCCGGGCAGGGCAGGATTACAGGCCAGTAGCTCAATTGGCAGAGCAGCGGTCTCCAAAACCGCAGGTTGGGGGTTCGATTCCCTCCTGGCCTGCCAGACAGGTGCGTTGAGTTGAGTACGAGTACGGGAGCAGGTAGCGAAGGGTCCAGTCAGGCGCTGGACTGGCTGAAGTGGATTGTCGTCTTCGGCATCCTCGGCGGCGGTATCTTCGGTAACTGGTTTTACGGTGAACAGTCTCTGCTGTATCGAGTGCTTGCGCTGCTGGCGCTCGGCACAGTCGCCTTTCTGGTCGCTATTCAGACCGAGCGTGGGCGCTCGGCCTGGACGCTTATTAAAGAAGCGCGTGGTGAAATCCGGCGTGTGGTATGGCCGACCTGGGAAGAAACCACCCAGACAACCATGGTTGTACTCGTGCTGGTGCTGATTTTTGCGCTCATTCTCTGGCTGCTCGATACGGGGCTGAGCTGGATCGTATCGACGGTGCTGGGCTGAGGGCAGAAGGGCCTTCACGCGAGTTAGACCACAGAGGTATCAGGATGGAAAGACCGGTCGATCAGACGGAAGAAACGGCAGATACCGACGAGAACGTTGGTTCCGACGCCGTGCCTGCAGCCTCGGAAGCGCCCGCGGCGTCTGAAGAGCCCACGGCGTTTGAAGCGCCTGCGGCGTCTGAAGCGCCCGCGGCGTCGGAAGAGACAGCTGCTGCCGATCCGGCACCTGAAGCGGAACCCGAGGCCGCACCCGCGCCGGTTGCAGAGGTGTCCTCGAACCATCGCTGGTATGTGGTCCATGCCTACTCGGGTTTCGAGAAAAATGTGGCACGAACGCTCAAGGAGCGGGTCGAACTGTCGACGCTGAAGGATTTCTTCGGCGAGATCCTCGTTCCTACGGAAGAAGTTGTAGAGATGCGTGCTGGGCAGAAACGGCGCAGCGAGCGCAAGTTTTTCCCGGGGTACGTGCTCGTACAGATGGAGTTGAATGACGACACCTGGCACCTCGTCAAGGAAACCCCCCGGGTTATGGGGTTCATCGGTGGTAAGGCCGATCAACCGGCACCGCTCTCCCCCGCGGAGGCGAAAGCGATTCTTGATCGTGTTGCCGCCGGTAGCGAAAAGGCAACGCCAAAGACCGTTTTCGAGCCGGGCGAGATCGTTCGCGTTATCGACGGTCCCTTCAACGACTTCAGCGGCGTTGTCGAAGAGGTCAACTACGAGAAGAGCCGCCTGCACGTTGCAGTAACCATTCTCGGACGTTCCACTCCAGTGGAACTCGACTTCGACCAGGTCGAAAAGGGCTAACAGGTTTCAATAAATGCAACCGTCCCCGCTGCCAAGGGGTCGGGCGTTAACGGGGAGTGTCGCTGTGACGGCGTCCTGATCGAAGATCAGG
>JBCDDI010000701.1:0-1721 GCA_039180365.1 Pseudomonadota bacterium | reverse complement strand
TTACAACGACCAGTTTGAGGAAGGTGCGACCCCCAGTGCGGCAACCTTGTCCGAGAAAGCCCCCAGACATCGGGCTCGCCGTGCGGAATCGCTGCCGGTCGTCGAGCGCAGCTTCTCACCGCTTGTGAACGCCTGGTATGCCCGATCCCGCTGGCTCGGGCTGCTTGCGCCGCTGAGCTGGCTCTACCGGGTGATTACTCAGCGACGACGCATGCGTTATCTCACCGGTAAGCTGGAACCCTGGCGGGCGCCGGTTCCTGTGCTTGTGGTCGGCAATATCACCGCTGGCGGCACTGGTAAAACGCCCTTTGTTCTCTGGCTTGCGAAAACGCTCGAAGCGCTTGGTTTCTCGCCGGGCATCGTCTCCCGCGGCCACGGGGGCGCAGAGAACCGAACCGCGCAGCGGGTGCTGGCAGAGAGCAGCGCCGAAGCGGTGGGCGATGAAGCGCCGCTGCTGGCGGCGCGCAGCGGCGTGCCGGTGTTCATAGGTCGGGATCGGGTTGAGGCTGTGCAACGCCTTCTCGAGGAGTCTCCCTGCGACATCGTCATTGCCGATGACGGTCTTCAGCATTACGCGCTGGCCCGGGACATTGAGGTTGCCGTTGTGGACGGTCATCGAGGACTCGGAAATGGGCGTCTCTTACCCGCCGGTCCCCTCCGTGAGGCGCCAGAGAGACTGGTTGAAGTGGACTGGGTTGTCGCCAGTGGGCGTCACGCCAACGTCATTGAGGACGAGAGTCTGATGGAGGTGGTCCCGCTGCGTTTTGTTCCCGTCAGCGGTCGCGGCGAAACCTTTGACTGCGGCGCCTTCCTGGAACGCTTCGGCAACGTGAACGCGGTTGCCGGAATCGGCAATCCGGGCCGTTTCGTACAGACGCTCAAGAGTCTGGGCTTGAATCCACTGCTGTCTGCCTATCCCGATCATCATGTGTATGACGGCGAGGAACTCAAGTTCGACAACGGCTGGCCTATTGTCTGTACGGAGAAGGACGCAACCAAGCTGCGCGAACTGATCGAACTCCCGGAGCTACTCTTCTATCTTGAGATCGAGGTCGAAGTACTAACGGCTGATGGACGGCCGGGGATTGAATCACTGGTACAGCTCCTGGATCTGCATGGGATTCGTGCCGGGGAGGGCGACGCCGTTTCGTGAGTTATCGGGTTGTCATTCCTGCCCGCTTCGGCTCGGAGCGCCTACCGGGAAAGCCCCTGGTGGACATCCATGGCAAACCGATGATCGTTCGGGTGGCTGAGGCAGTCGCGGCCTCGAGCGCTGCTGAGATTGTGGTTGCGACCGACGACGAGCGCATTTTTCAGGCCGTAAACGACGCCGGCTATCAGGCGCAGCTGACTCGCACCGACCACCAGTCAGGTTCCGATCGGGTCATGGAAGTTGTGACGGCGCTGGGTTGGCCTCGGGATGCCATCGTGCTGAATGTGCAGGGGGATGAACCACTCATTCCTGCGGCAGTGCTCGAGCAACTGGTTGAGGCGCTGCAGAAGGAGGCAGAGCTTGGCAGTGCCACGCTGTGCGAACCCTTAACAACATTGGCCGATCTTGAGAATCCGAACATCGTTAAGGTCGTTCGGAGTAGGCAGGGACGTGCGCTCTACTTTTCCCGTGCACCGATCCCCTTCGATCGTTCGTCGTCTGCGCAAGGAGAACGCCTGGCACCGGGATGGTGGCGGCACGTCGGGGTTTACGGTTACCGGGTCTGGGC
>JBCDDI010000700.1:0-1760 GCA_039180365.1 Pseudomonadota bacterium | reverse complement strand
GCTCGGGAGAGCAGCACGGCCGGGGCGCCGTTCCAGCGCCAGGCACTGCGAAAGCGGGTCAGGCAGCGAGGCAGGACGTGCGTGTCGAGGGCGGCCTCCGCCCAGCTGCGGCCCCCATCGGCGGAGACTTCAACGCTACGAATCCGGCCGGCGCCACTCCAGGCAATACCGCTGATCTGATAGACCCCAGGCTCCCGCAGCCCGACCCCGGGCGAGGGACTGGTGATCACGGATTTCACCGCCATGGGAAAGGTAAAAAGCTTCGCCTCGCCGCTTTCATCGAGATCCGAATACTTGGAGGTTTCGTCTTTGCTCATGGCGGGACGGTCCGCAACCCGAAGGGAACGCAGCCACTTCACACTGGCATTCCCCTCCCAGCCGGGCAGAAAGAGCCGCATGGGATAGCCGTTCCCCGGACGCAGCGGATCGCCGTTCTGCGATAGGGCGACAATGGCGTCATCGAGGATTTTCTCCATGGGAACACTGCGGCTCATGACCGCAGAGTCCGCCCCGTCGGCGATGAGCCAGGTGCCCTCGGCTTTCATGCCGGCTTCTTCCAGCAGCACCGCCAGGGGAACCCCGCCCCATTCGCTGCCAGAGACGAGGCCGTGAATGGCTGCGCAGTCGGCGTCTACGGGCTGCGGCGCAAGCAGCGCACCGCTGTTTCCGGAGCATTCGAGAAACTGCAGTGTAGAGACCTGCGGGTAGCGGTGCAGCGCCTCGAGATCAAAGGCCAATGGTTGTTCCACGAGGCCATGGATGTAGAGGCGATGCTTGGCCGGATCGATGTAAGGAATGCCGCTGTGGTGGCGCTCAAAGTGCAGGCGACTCGGGGTAATAAGTCCGTCGAGGTGCTGCAGCGGCGTGCGCGAGACACCAGCACCGCTGGTGCCCGGCTGCGAGCCGATGGGTGCCCGCATCAGATTGACATGGTTCGAGGGTGCGCCGCTCGGGCTCATGGGCCCGCCCGGCGACTGCATCCAGGGCTGCCGTTCCAGGGCACCGGCGCCGGGGGCCAGCAGCCCGAGACCACCGAGGGCCCCGGCCTTCAGAAACAGGCGCCGATGTAACAGACCGTTGCCCGCTGCGGGCTCCGCATCAGTAGCTTTAGTTTTGTTGAGTTCGCCCATGGCGCTCCCCTGCCTGCTGGTGTAACTGATTCTAGAGACTGCTTCGAGGAACGAGAAGGTGACATCCCGAAAGCGGCACGCGACACTGTGTTGCTCGCAGGCTCAGCGCGTACTCAAGAGCAGCGTAGTCTGAGAACTACTCAAAGAACGACTCAAAAAAAGGGGGGGAACATGGCTCTCGACTATTCAGGCAAGGTGGCAATCGTTACCGGCGCGGGCAACGGCCTCGGCCGCTCACACGCGCTGCTCCTCGGAAGCCGCGGCGCAAAGGTTGTTGTCAACGATCTCGGAGGCTCCGGCTCCGGTGAAGGCAGCGACGCCACCGTCGCCGATGGGGTGGTGGCTGAGATTAAGGCCGCCGGTGGTGAGGCAGTCGCCAATCCGGATTCCGTGACCGATGGGGACAGGATCGTCCAGTGCGCGCTCGACAACTTCGGTCGTATAGACATCGTGGTGAACAACGCCGGCATCCTGCGTGACAAGTCTCTGCATAAGATGAGCGATGAAGACTGGGATCTTGTCTATCAGGTGCACCTGAAAGGCGCCTACAAGGTCAGCCGGGCTGCCTTTCCACACATGCGTGAGCAGGGTTATGGACGCTTTGTCATGACCACTTCCGCCGCCGGCATC
>JBCDDI010000699.1:0-1760 GCA_039180365.1 Pseudomonadota bacterium | reverse complement strand
GTTCAGGAGCGAATTGAAAGAGCTGAGCACGGCGCCCAGGAGTACGGCGAGAAAAAATCCGGCGAGATAAAGGGGCAGAACGTCGGCGGCGAGGCGCGGATAGGCATCGTCCATGCTGTGCAGGCCGTCGCCGTAGAGATGGAAGGCGATCACCCCGGGAATCATCATCAGAAAGGGCACGGCGATCTTGAAAAATCCTGAGATGAGTACGCCCTTCTGGCCCTCGGCGAGGCTTCGGGCGCCGAGGGTGCGCTGAATCACGTACTGATTCGTGCCCCAGTAGAAGAGGTTGGCGAAAAGCATGTCGGTGAAGAGGGTGCCGAAGGGGGTCGGATCCGTTGCACTGCCGATCGCGTTCAGCTTCTCCGGCTCCGCCGTGGTCAGAATGGCGAGCCCGGCGCTGACGCTGCCGTCGCCAAGCTTCATGAGTCCCAGCGTGGGCACTAACACGCCTATCACAAGGAGCCCTATACCGTTCAAGGTGTCTGAGACAGCGACGGCCTTCAAACCGCCGAAAATGGCATAGGCAGCGCCGATGAGGCCGATGATCCAGAGAGTGATAACCAGTGCCGTGCCGCGGGTGACCCCGAGCAGGTTGGGTACATCGAAGAGCTGCAGGACCGCCAGGGAGCCTGAGTAGAGTACGGAAGGAATAGTGATCAGACCGTAGCCGAGCAGGAACAGCACGGCCGTGGCGCGGCGGACCCGGGCATCGAAGCGCGTTTCCAGGAACTCCGGCAGCGTGGTGAAGCCGCCGGTGAGGTAGCGGGGCAGCAGCACCAGGGCCATGATGACGATGGCAACGGCGGCAGTGACTTCCCAGGCCATGCTGGAGAGATTGAAGGCGTAAGCGGAGCCGTTCAGACCGATGAGCTGTTCGGCGGAGAGATTGGTGAGCAGGAGCGAGCCGGCGATGAAAGTTCCGGAAAGCCCGTGGCCAGCGAGGAAGTAGCCGTCCCGGCTCTGCGTCTGCCCGCGAGTGCGACGATAGGATATCCAGGCGACCAGCCCCATGAAGAAACAACAGGAGACGATGGTGGTCATAACGTTGAGAGTAACCGTCTGAACTACCAGGAGCGAACGCCCTTGCAGCGACTGATCAGTCTGCTAGTGCTCTGTTGCGGAAGCCTCAGCGGCTTTGGCAGCGGCTGGGCTGTCGCAAGCCCTCGCGGCGGCGAGGGGGCACCGGCTGCGCTGTATCGTATCGCCGTCAACGAAGCGCTCTCAGAGGTTGCGGTGGAAGCTCGATTCACCGGCGATATCGGAGAGCTCGAGGCGGAGGATGGGCTCTTGAAGAACTTCCGCAGTCTCAGCGGCTGTGCCGGAGAGTCGGTTCGGATTCAGGACGAACGTATCGCAACCGAGGGCGTAAGCGGCTGCCTGCGCTACACCTATCCCCTCGAGGCCGATACCGGCTCAAGGAGCCCGGCGGTCGAGGCGGGCGTTCGGGTCACCAGGCCGGGCGCCTGGCTATGGACGCCAGATCTCAGGACCAAAGGTCCCATCCACATTGAGTTGAAGCTGCCGGAGGGTGCAGAAGCCTCCGTGCCCTGGCGACCGCTGGCGGACGGCCGCTTCGCCCTGGATCCGTCTCCGGGCAGTGCCAGTGGCAAGGTGGTGTTCGGGGCTTTTGATCAGTTTGAGGTGCCTGTGCGTGATGCAACCATCCGCGTTGCCGCGCTGCACAGCCCGGAGCGTCGATTGAACGTGGAGAAGATGGCCAGCTGGCTGTCGGTGGCGCTGGAAGATGTGGCCGCTGT
>JBCDDI010000698.1:0-1768 GCA_039180365.1 Pseudomonadota bacterium | reverse complement strand
TGACAGTCCGACCTCCCAGCGGCTGCTCGCCGTCAGCGGGTTCGTGTTGCCATAGGCAAGATGGTAGCGGGGACCGCGAAAGCTGGCGTGGTGCTGGTAGGTGGTGGAATAACTGCGGATCAGCTCGTAGTCGTAGGCGGCTCTCAGCATCTTCCAGAGATCGTCTGCGGAAGCGACGTTGCCGGTTGAGAGTCCAGTGGGATCATCAAAGCGGCTGCTCGTCATGCCAAGACTTTTCGCCTTGGCGTTCATGGCATCAACGAAGGCGTCGAAGCCACCCGGATAGTGGCGCGCCAGGGTGTGAGAGGCGAGGTTCTCTGAGGACATGAGGGCAATCTTCAACAGCTGGTCGCGCCGGCTTTCGGAATCGATGCGGATTCGCGAGTAGCCGTTTTTGCCCGTCTTCTGCTGCCAGCCGAGAATCGGTAGCCACTCGTCGAGGGGCTGGCCACCATCGAGCACCACCATGGCGGTCATGAGCTTTGTCACGGAAGCAATGGGCACGGCCAGTTTGGCGTTCTTCCGGTGCAGCACTTCCCCGGATTCCAGCTTGCCGATGACGGCATGCACGGAAGCAAGCTGGACATCTGCGGCGTGGAGGGCGGGAGCCAGAAAGAGGCTTAAGAGCCAGGCGGCGATTGAGCGTTTCAGCACACGAATTCCCGTGAAACGAGCCACTATTTTCTCACGGTCAACTGAAAAAAAGTACATTGTCGGTTTCAGCGTGCGGGCGTAATGTGCGCGGCCGCCTCCCCCTGTCGCCCGGACCCCGGCCGGCTGTCCGTGGGAGGCCAATGATGAACAGCGGGAGGAGATGTCCATCATGGCTGCACCTGGTACGCCCGTACGCCCCGACGCAAAGCGCCTCATGGCCACCATGACCTCGAGCGCGGCGCTCCCGGCCTTTGTGCCGAGCATCGATCCACACACCCTGAAACACCTCGTCGATGACGTCGGCCTCGAGGATGCCGGCCCCCTCATTGCCCACGCCTCGCAGCAGCAGCTTGTGCATCTGCTCGACGAGACACTCTGGACCGGCGCGCGTCCCGGAGACCCGGACAAGCTCTCCGTGGCCGAACTGCTACGTTGGCTTGAGCTCTGGAACGGCCTTGGCGAGGGCTTTGTCGCCGACAAGCTCTATGAACTCGGTGATGACTTCTGTGCCCTGGCTTTCTCACGGCTGATTCTTGTGTCCGATTACGACATGGCGCCCCGGGTCCTCGATGAGTTCACCCACGCCATCGGCCGTTACGTCGTGCGCGTGCGCGTGGACGACGAGTGGGATGCGGTGCAGACCGCGGTGACGACCCTCTGGCGGGATTTTCCGGATTTCTGCGAAGCCATCTTCGCGCGCCTCGCCTTTCGCCACTCGGTGCTGGCGATGGCCGGTGAGGACGATACGGCCAAGGTCCTCGATGCCGATGCGAGCCACGACCACGAGCGCGGCCGGGAAGAATCCGGCTACGTTACCTCGGTCATGGCGGGCAGTTTCCTGAGAGCGCTGCTTACCGCTGACGTCGATACCCTGGCCGAGGAGTCTGCCTACGACCTGCAGACCACCGAGTACTTCCGCCGGCGGGCCCAGCTTAAGGCGGCAGCCGCCCGCGCACCGGCTGCAGCAACTGATGCGCCGGACGATGAGGATGACGCCGCGGTGCCGTCCGCTCCGGAAGATGGTGCCGCCGCCAGCGCGGATGCCTCAGCGCTCTCAGCACTCCATGGTCTGGAAGCCGAGCTGCATGCTTATGAACGGGCGCAGCTGCGCCCC
>JBCDDI010000697.1:0-1777 GCA_039180365.1 Pseudomonadota bacterium | reverse complement strand
CATGAGGCCAGAGTGCCGCGCATGTTCTATGACTATGCGGATTCCGGATCGTGGACGGAGTCCACCTATCGCGCCAACGAAACGGACTTCGAGCAGGTCCTGCTGAAGCAGCGTGTGGCCGTTGATATGGAAAACCGCAGCCTTGCCAGCACCATGGTTGGCGATGCCGTGCGTATGCCTGTTGCCCTCGCGCCGACGGGGCTTACGGGGATGCAGCATGCGGACGGGGAAATTCTTGCTGCCAGGGCCGCCGAACGCTGGGGGGTGCCCTTTACCCTCTCCACCATGAGCATCTGCTCCATCGAGGACGTGGCGGCAGCCACGGAGAAACCCTTCTGGTTTCAGCTCTATGTCATGCGCGACCGCGACTTTATCGGCCGGCTCATCGATCGCGCCAAGGCTGCGGGCTGTTCCGCCCTGGTGCTGACTCTGGATCTGCAGATTCTCGGGCAACGACATAAAGACCTGATCAATGGCCTCTCGACGCCACCGAAGCTGACGGCGAAGAACGTTTTCAACATGGCCCTGCACCCGCGCTGGTGCCTCGGCATGCTCGGCACCGAGCGCCGGGATTTCGGCAATATCATCGGCCACGTTTCCGGCGTAGAAAACATGACTTCCCTGTCCGCCTGGTCGGCGGAACAGCTCGATCCGACCCTTTCCTGGGATGATGTTGCCTGGATCAAGGACCGTTGGGGCGGCAAGCTGATTCTGAAGGGCATCATGTGTGCTGAAGACGCCCGCCTGGCTGCCGACACCGGGGCCGACGCGATTGTCGTCTCTAATCATGGAGGCCGGCAGCTCGATGGCGCACCTTCATCCCTGGCCGTGCTGCCGGAAGTGGTCGGTGCGGTGGGCGACCGCCTTGAGGTCTGGATGGACGGCGGTATCCGCTCGGGTCAGGACGTGTTTAAAGCGCTGGCCCTCGGTGCCCGCGGCACGCTCATAGGCCGTGCGTTTCTCTATGGGCTGGGTGCCCTGGGCGAGGCTGGAGTGACCAAGTGCCTCGATCTCATCGCCAACGAGCTTGATCTCACCATGGCCTTCTGCGGCCTGCGCGATGTCCGCGAGGTTGATGAGCGCGTCATCTAGCGGGCAGTGCCTGGGAACGCGCGCTGATACACAGTCGGCTGAGCGGAGTCCGTACGGAAACAGATCGCAAAGCTGTGACGCTACCTCAGAAAAGCCCTTCGCCGCGCAGGAAATAGGCGCCAGCGTCGAGTAACAGGAAGATGCCGATGCCGCCCAGGATCAGGGGTAGCAGGACGCCAGCGACTTTCTCTACCCGTTCGTTCATACGCTGCAGCAGCGCTTTTGCGTTTTCTCCCATGACCAGCGTCAGCACGGGAATGATAAGAAAGGGCAGCATGTAGGCGAGGTTGTAGCCGGCGAGGACGCCGATTGACGCGGCGATGGAAAAGTCGGCCCGGAGCAGCTGATCGATCGCCACGAAGTAGGGCACACCAAATGGCAGGCCAATGAAGTTGATGATCGCTCCTGTGCTGAAGGCCCAGCCGATCGTAGGTGGCGTCGCTTCCCGGTCCGGAGGGCGTTTCGGATCTGACTCCCTGGCGCTCTGCCAGGCAACCCAGAGCAGCACGAAGCCGAGGAGTGCACCGATGACAAAGTGGATGGTGCCCGGTTCGCTGACCAGGGCGGTGATTTCGGTGTAGGCGAAGGCGATGATCACCCCTGAGCCAAAGTACGCAGCCGTGTGACCAAGAAGGCCCATGGTGCTGAGCAGGGCCCCGCGAGGCTCGGCTGCGAGATAAACCAT
>JBCDDI010000696.1:0-1786 GCA_039180365.1 Pseudomonadota bacterium | reverse complement strand
GCGGTACGTGAGGCCGATGGCAGTTTCAGCCGTGCGGATGACGGCGTGCGCCCGCTCTACAGCATCACCAAAACTTTCATAGCCGCCGCCATCGATGCCCTCGCTGTCGATGAAACACGACCCGCTTCGGACTGGTTCGAGGAGAGCTGGCTGCCCCGAGGCCGCGAGATCAGCGTCCGCCAGCTGCTCACGCATTCGAGTGGCCTCCGGGACTATGGCGCACTGCCTGCCTACGCAGAGGCGATCACGAGCGGCGAGCCAGTCTGGAGCGACTCGAGCTTCGCCGAGCAGACCCTGATGCAGCCGCTGTTGTTTGAACCCGGCACAAGCTTTTCCTACTCCAACCCGGGCTACTGGCTCTTGAAAAGGATTATCGAGATCGAGAGCGATCTGCCCTTTGCGCAGGCGCTCGAAAGGCTCCTCTTCGCACCTATGAAGCTCGAAAGCCTTTCAGTCGCCGATGGCGTTTTCGCTGAGGATCTGCCCCACTACCCGAGCGGCTGGGTCTGGCACGGCCTGATACTCGGCACACCGGCGGATGTGGCCGAGTTCATGGCGTCCGCCGCGGTGAGTGCCCTCTACCGCAACGCCGTGGCCGTGCCCGGCAAACATCCCGGCTGGCAGGCGCCCCACTATGCACACGGCCTCATGACCGAACCAGGGACCTCAATCGGTCACAACGGCGGCGGTCCGGGCTACAGCGCTGCCTGCCACCGAAATCTCCAGAACGGTCGCGTGGCCTGTGTACTTGCCCGCGCTGAACAGGACCTCACAGAAACCGCCCTGCAACTCGCCGCGGGTCTGGCCTAAGCGCGCCCCACAGCAACAGGCCCGGCTGACCCTAGGAGTCCTCTTCGTCTTCTGGGGGCGTTCGCTGGATCTCCGCCAATCGCAAAACGACCCGGACCGCCTCGAGATCGCCGTCCAGGGCCCGTGCCTGAATGGAGTCGTAGATCTGCCGTATTTCAGCGTCAGTCACTTCAGGGGTGGAGTCGAGCTGCGAAAGCGCAAAGGCCACGCTGTCAGGTCCCGCCTCCCTGGCCACGAAGTTATTGCTGCCACGCACCAGCGTTTCGGCACCGCCGGTGAATTCGCAGCCGCCAAGTCCCAGCAGCAGTACGGCAATCGTCAGATGGCGCATCATGAGTCCCCTCGCCTTGAATGACCAAATCATACTGCGCTAAAGCGCGTACCGCTCCCAGAGCCCGACAGCCTCCTGAAGCACATCAATCTCGAGACCCTGGCGCTGGA
This sequence comes from Pseudomonadota bacterium, assembly GCA_039180365.1. GTDB lineage: Bacteria > Pseudomonadota > Gammaproteobacteria > Pseudomonadales > Azotimanducaceae > SZUA-309. The sequence goes on along the minus strand of JBCDDI010000696.1, from coordinate 535 downwards.
AGTAACCGGCAACGTTCTCCACGTCTCGATGAAAGAGGCTCCAACTGTCGCTCAGGTCGTCGACGGCAATCGCCTGGGGCAGATCAATCATCCGCGGCCGATTCTCGCAATAGAGCACGTTGTAGGGTGAGAGGTCACCGTGAACAAAACCGGCCAGCAGCAGCAACGCCAGGTCCTGGCGGAGCGCCAGCCAGGCGCCCTGCAGCGCCTCCCCCTGCAACCGGCATTCAGCGAGAAGAGGCGCCGGGCCGGAATCATCGCCAAGAAACTCCATGAGCACGGCAACGTCATTGTGGTCAACGGCGCGAGGTACCGAAGCGCCCGCCTGCTTAAGCGCAACCAGAGCTTCCCACTCGCGTTCCACCCAGAGCCGCTGAGACTCACGCCGGCCGCGCCGGGAGCCTTTGCGCACCGCTTTCGCCAGGCGCCGATCGCGGATCCTGCCGGCATCGGCATAATCGGCGTTGTTGGCGAAGGCCCGAAAGCGTCGGTCCCGATAAACTTTGGCCGCGAGCCGACCGTGAGGCGCATCCGG
>JBCDDI010000695.1:0-1790 GCA_039180365.1 Pseudomonadota bacterium | reverse complement strand
GATCGCCTGCACACACTCCTTCATGCGCGGCGCCGGTGCCGACCAGGGCACGCTGAAACGTCGTTCGTTGTGGCCTTTCACCTGGGAGCCGAGACCCAGCACAAAGCGTCCCCGGGGGGCTTTCTGCAGATCCCAACCCAGGTTGGCAAAAACCATCGGGCTTCGGGCAAAGGCAATGGAGATGCTCGTAGCAAGTTCGACCCGTTTGCTGGAGACGGCGGCTACCGCCAGCGGCAGGAAAGGATCGTGCCGGTTCTCCTGGGTGCTGACCACGTCGTAGCCCGCAGCTTCGACGGCCTCAATCGCCCGCGGCACTCTGGTCAGGTCGTCGTTAGGAACGCCCGTTACAAGACGCATCGACGGTTTGCTCCCCTGGCTATCCCCTTAAGTTCAGAGAGTAGCCCAGGGGCCGGGCGCCGTGAAAGCCTGCCGTCACCCTCCTCCCTCACCGTTCCCGCTCATAGCATCGGAGGGTGATTCAGGCGGTTCCGGTAGGGGCACCGTTGTCATCCAGGCCACAGTCGCATCTACCAGTGTTCCAGCGAAACGGCCCGTGCCTTGCGAGACAAAACTCTGCTGCTCACTTTCATAGCGCATGAAATCGTGATCCAGGCCGGGAAGCGTCTGGAACTTGCCGCCGGTGAGCCGGGCGATGCGTTCGTGATCCTGACGAGTGCTTTTCCAGTCGTAGCTGCCGTGGATCGCAAGCGTCGGCTGCCAGACCTGTCGCCAGGCCCGCCCAGGATCATGCGCACCAAGGGCAACAAAGAACGCCACGGATCGCCCATCGTAGTGATCGTCTGTTGCAAGCTGGTCGTCTTCAAGGTTCTCAACACCGTCGATGCGCTCGCGCAGTTCCGCCGGTGTCAGCCCCTCCACAAGCAGGCCCGTCTGAAAAGCTTCCCGCAACGTCTGTCGTCGGGCAATCTCCTCCTCGGAATATCCCGCGAGGCGATCCTGTCGCTCGAAGTTCATCATCGCGTAGTCAAACCAGGGCTCCGCCACGGTGCCATAAACCATGACGCCGGCAACGGCGCGACTGGTAACAAGCGGCGCCAGTACCCCACCGAAGCCGTGGCCAAAAAGGAAGATGCGCTCGTCGAAGCCGCGCCCGGCAAGCGCTTCAAGGGCTGCCTGATAGCCACGCCGCTCGTCCTCGAAGCTGAGGTCAGAACATTCCGGTCCATCGCTGTCCCCTGCCCCACGTTTCTCCAGTCTCGCGGTGGCATAACCTGCCGCAGCCCAGACATCGATGAGCCGCTTCACCGGATTCTCAACGTCGAGCCAGTAGTCAACAGAACTGCAGCCGAGGCCCTGAAGAAAGAAAACCAGCGCCCTGCTGCCTTCGATAGGCTCCGTCAGGATGAGCCGCTGGCGAATGCCGTCCACGCTCACCTGCTCATAACGCACGAGGCTGCCAGGCACTTCTTCCCGTGGCAGCACACTGAGCGGCGGTGAGACTCGAATGGCGTTGTTGGGGCCCCGGTAGTAGCGCATGAAGATTCGCTGGCCGGCGGTTGTGCGGCCCAGCTCCTGGCGCAGATCATCGAAGGCTTTGATGAGGTTCACCTCGCCCACGGAGGTCAGCCGGTCGCCCGGACGAATCCCCGCGGCCGCGGCCGTGGAACCCGGCATAACGGCGGTCACGGCGAGCCCCGGCGCACTTTTGTCCTGTAGATCGAACTGCAGGCCAAGATAAGTGCGACGCTGTAATTCCGCAGCGGACACCGCGACCGAGAAGACGCAGAGTAGCGAGAGCACCGGGAGCAGCAGCCCCCTAAGGTTAGAGT
>JBCDDI010000694.1:0-1792 GCA_039180365.1 Pseudomonadota bacterium | reverse complement strand
TTCAAGATCGATTTCGACCGCGGGCGGTTCGCCGTCGGAGCCTTCGGATAACACCATCGGCAGGCCGGTCGTCACGTTGTAACGGAGGATCGAGCCATCCCGACCGTTGATCGCGAGCACCGTGTCGCTCCCCGGGTGGTAGACCGCGTCCACCGGAGAAATTCCACTCGTAGCCACGCCGAATTCAACGAAGGAGTGGGGTGTAGACGCTACGGTCGCGGGCGCGACGTAAAGAGCACCGACCCGATCAAGTGCAAACACCCTGTTCCCAGCCTCATCCGGTGCCATAGCCGCTATGCCGCCGCCCAGGCCGAACACCAATCCGCCTGGCACGTTGCCGAAGTCTATGGGCGTCGCCGCTGACCTACCCAAAACAAAGGCCCCCGCGTCGACCGAAGCCGGAAAGGGCTCCAGCGGAAAGAGCCCCAAGAGTATTGCAAGAACCTCCCTCCTGCCGGTGGCCGCATCCACCTTCAGTACGCTGCTCCCCGATTCGACGAACAGTCCTCCGAGCGCACCGCGCTCGATACTTGGTGAGAACAGTCTCGGCGCGCCCGATTCCGCGGTAAGCACATCAACGCCGCCATCAACGACATCCGCCCGGAACAGGTCTTGCGAAAACGTATCGACCACGTAAGCCTCTGCGAGCTGCTCATCGAAGGCGATGCCACTCGGCCGCGACAGGATCGGTTCTCGCCGCACGGTAAGCAGGGCTGAGGTACGCTCATCGCCGCTGCGCCCGACCACCGTTACCCTGAGGTCATTCTCACCCGGCTCGAGGGGGATATCGAAAATCGTCCAGCGACCATCAGCTTCCAGCATGCCCGCCACGGTCGTGCCACCCACTTCGACGACAATTGATTCGAGCGGGTCTTCACCGCCAACGGCAATTCCCCTGACCGTCAGACTGCCCTCATCGGTAAGAACCACTTCTGGGAAGAGATTTTCCAACTCAGGCAGCTTATCGCCGTCACTACCGCAGGCCGCAAGCAGGAGCAGAGCGCCACAGAGAAAAGACGGACGCACCGCATCCCGCACAATCGACAAAAACATCTCCGATCGCCTCTCCACTTTTTCAGCCCGGCCTGCCAGATTAACAGATCCAGCGTGCCGTACTTTCAGGCCAGGTAAACGCCATCCTGGGCGCCTCAACGTTGGACTCACGTCGAAGGGCGGTACACTGTCCTGCTTCCGCTGCTGTTTGGGATCTCCATGACGCGAACGATTCACTGCCGCAAATACGACCAGGAGCTCGAGGGGCTCGAGCAACCGCCCTTACCAGGCCCCGCCGGTGAAGAGATCTTCAGCACAGTCTCCAAGAAGGCCTGGCTAGAATGGCAGAACCTGCAGACCATGCTCATCAACGAGAAGTCTCTGGACCTGCGCGACCCGGAAACGCGCAAGTACCTGACGGAACAGCGGGAGCGGTTCCTTAACAACGAAGAAACCGACAACGCCGAGGGCTATACGCCGGAAAGCTGAAGGCGCAAAAGTGACCCGACCGGAACCCGACTACATGCCCGCTGGTAAACCGGAAGCCGAGCTGGAGGTCACCGAGGCACTCGCCCGGCGACTCCTCGAAGCACAACATCCCGATCTCGCCGAACTCCCGCTCTCCGTGCTCGACTCCGGCTGGGACAACGTGATGTTCCGAATTGGCGAAGAACTGACCCTGCGCATCCCTCGCCGCGAGGTCGCGGCGCAACTGCTCATCAACGAGCAAACCTGGTTGCCAAAGCTGGCACCTTCTCTGCCCTTACCCGTCTCCGCTCCGGTTAGAACAGGAGAACCC
>JBCDDI010000693.1:0-1796 GCA_039180365.1 Pseudomonadota bacterium | reverse complement strand
GAGCCCTCGGCTCACTCCTTCGCTCAGCGCATTCATGCTGTCCGGCTCGTTGAGCGTGGCCGTGAGTACGCCGTCTTCAAGATCAAGTAGTACGGAATCAGCCATCAGCCTTTCGCCATATTGATGATTTTGAGCTGAGTGAACTCCTGCAGTCCTTCCTGACCCAGTTCTTTGCCGATACCCGATTGCTTCACGCCACCAAAGGGAATGGCGGGATCGAGTTCCGCGTGCTTGTTAATCCAGACAGTGCCGGACTCCATTTTGTCCGCCAGCGCATAGGCGCGATCCAGGTCGCTCGACCAGATCGACCCGCCGAGGCCATGGTCTGTGCTGTTGGCACGGACGATGGCGTCGTCCTCATCGTCAAAGCGGATCACCGGCAGCACCGGGCCGAACTGTTCCTCATCAACGATCCGTGCGCCTTCCGCCACGTCACGGACAATCGTCGGTCGGATGAAGTAGCCCGGCTGATCCGGGACTTCTCCGCCTGCTGCAATCGTGCCGTTCTTCGCGGCATCGGCGATCAGCTCTTTCACTTTCTCGAACTGCATGCTGTTCTGCAGGGGACCCAGTTTGGTGCCCTGCTCCAGGCCGTCGCCGATCACGGTTTCGTTGGCGAGCGTCGACAGCTCGTCCACCACTTCTTCGTAGATGCTGTCGTGAACGTAGAGGCGCTTCATGGCGATGCAGACCTGCCCGCTGTTCTGGAAGGCGCTGGTAAAAAGCTGCGGCGCAACCTCTTTGGGATCCACATCGTCAAGGACTACACCGGCATCGTTGCCCCCGAGCTCGAGAGTGATGCGTTTCAGGAGTCCGGCTGCACCGGCCATAACTTTGGAACCGGTTGCCGTGGAACCCGTAAACGAAATCTTATCCACATCCGGATGTGCCGTGAGGGGAGCACCGAGATCGTTCGCGTCTGTGATTACGTTAACGACACCAGGCGGCACCAGATCTTTCATCAGCTCCGCAAGTTTCAGCGAGGTCAGCGGCGTCGTTGGCGCCGGTTTCAGCACCACGGTGTTGCCTGCGATGAGGGCCGGCGGCACTTTGAAGGCCATGAGAATCATCGGGAAGTTCCAGGGCACAATGGCGCCAACCACGCCCAGTGGCTTGCGATGCGCTTCCACCCGCCGGCCTTCGCTATCGTCCAGGACTTCCAGAGGTAGATCGAGGCTTGTGAAGTAGCGGAAGAAGGCCGCAGTACCGAAGACCTCACCCATAGCATCACCGATGGGCTTACCCTGCTCCTGCGTCAGCAGCTGAGCAAGTTCCTGACCGTTGGCTTCGATCGCGTCAGCGATGGCGTTCACCACGGCCTTGCGCTCGTCGATGGAAGTGGCGCTCCAGCTTGGAAAGGCCGCTTTCGCCGCCGCCACCGCCGCATCAAGCTGTGCTTCAGACGCGCGCGGGCAGACAGCGAGCACCTCCTCCGTCGCTGGATTGATAACGTCCATGCTCTGGTCTCCTTCGACCAGTGCACCATTAATCAGCAGGCTGTAGTCGCTCATGTGTCCTTCTCCTGTCCTGGTTTGTGTGGGGCGGTGATAAGCCGCTTCGCCCCTTTAAATCGCGGATCGCGCAGCATAACCATCTCCCCGGAATTGATCACCTTATCGCGGTGCAGGTAATCCTTCATGGTCGTGCGCATTGGAAGCTGCTTCAGCAGCGGCTCCTCGATCTGAACGACCCTCCAGGGCCGCGCGGATTTCTGCGTGACGTTCACGATTCATGTCGTAGGGCCAGAACACCCACAACGCAGCCACCACCATGACGATGATCGCCACGTAAATCAG
>JBCDDI010000692.1:0-1806 GCA_039180365.1 Pseudomonadota bacterium | reverse complement strand
CTGCCGTGCGGGCAACCCCCACCATGGGCGGCTGTTCCGGTCGCGTGCAGACCAGTGGCTGCACCGTGTAGCCGTAGCCTCGGCGTTTTGGGGCGACGATCTCGAGGGCGTTACACACCGTCGGTGTATCCAGCTTCATGAGCGCCGCGCGGAGTTCTTCGGTGAGGTCGGTCATGGGTTCAGTACTCCGGCGAGTTGTTCTTTGATCAGTGCTTCGTTGTCCTGGCGGATCCAATCGAGGCACAGGCCTTTCAGAGCCATGGCGACCGCCAGCGGTTCGTCAAAGGTGAGGTGATGGTAGGTGCCTGGGATTTTGAAGATCGGCATCTTGCCACCGGTGATCTCAGCCATGTGATCGGCATAGAAGGCGCCTTCGTCGTTGCTCTCTTCGCCGAGGATCACGGCCGTGCGACAGGGCAGGGCAGCAAACTTGTCCCGCTGATCAACGCCCATCTCCAGATAATCGAAGAGTCCCGGGTCGAACTTCCAGGTCCAGCCCCCTTCAACCTGTCGCAGACTTTTCTCCGCGATATAGGCCAGCACCTCCGGGACCTTGACCGGTTGCTCCGGCACATAGCGGAAACGTCCGAGTGCCGTCGCTTTGTCTTCATAAACGCGTGTTTTTCGACCCGGCGTTACGCCATCCCGCTCGGCTCGAAGCCCCCACTCCACATACTGCTCCGGGGGCGCGGTGGTGAAATCCATGAAGACGATGCCGCTGAAGCCGTGGCCGTGGTAGTGGCCGGCTTCGAGCACCGTAAAGCCGCCAAAGCTGTGGCCAACGACGGCCGGACGCACGCCAAGCTCCGCGGCATCGATCACGGCGGCCACCTCGTCGGCGAGCACCTTGCCCGTGTACTTCTCGCGCCAGCCGCTGTCGCCGTTGCCTGAGGAGTCGAGGGCAACCACTCGAAACTGATCGGCAAGGAAAGGGGCCACGAAACGCCACCACTCGAGATGGGCGTTGCTCCCGTGGATCAGCGCAATGCCTGGGTTGCCCACCTCGCCCCAGGTTTCGAAATGGATGTTAACGCCGTCGACGGTGACATCGCCCGGCTCCGAGGGCGTTGCCAGCGCACGGTCGAACCAGAAAGGGGCCTCGCTCATGGAAATCCAACCGGTCATCGAAAGCGCGCGAGAATAGCACAGGCAGCTTGCGGACCAGTGACGCCAGGCATGCTGGCCACTGTCCACTCAGCGCAGGCGTTTGCGGTAGTTCTGAAAAGGGGCGGTGCCGGCGAAACTCGGATGGTCGCGTTCGATCTCCGCCAGCAGCTTGAGTCCAGTCTCCCCGTCTTTGAGAAGCTCGATGTTTACCCGGGCGCGGCGGAAGAGCGCCTCCGGCACATGGGTGCTTTCAGGATAAGCTCTGGGGAAGTCCGCGAGCACTGAATCAACAACGCCCACATCTTCACGCCCGGCTGCGCGAGTGAGGGCCAGGAGCGTCTCATCCTTAAAAGGTCGAAACAGCTCATCCCGCGCCAGGCACGCCTTCATGAGGGTCCAGGCTTTGCGCATCTCCCCCCGATCAGCAAGGCGTTGCAGGTAGCGCACGCCGTGCTCGAGGAGCATTCGATCGTCCTGAAATTCCTTCAATCGTTCGTGCATAAAGGGGTCCAGGGTCTCGGGGTCTTCCGCCACGAAGGCCTCAAGCTTCTGCACGGCCGTGGCGAAGCTGCCGGCACCAATGTGGGTGTGAATCTCGTGCAGAAGCTGATCAAGGCTGCGCTGTTCTGCTTCAAGGGCTTCCGCGAGCGTCTGTTCCGGGCTCTTCAGGGTCGCCAGATCCAGAGCTCGGCGCCGCGT
>JBCDDI010000691.1:0-1819 GCA_039180365.1 Pseudomonadota bacterium | reverse complement strand
GCCGGACTCACGCCGATGCGACCTTCACGCGGCCTCGCCCATCCTCAATTGTTTCCCTTGCACCGGTACCTCCATGAACAGCCTCGACACCGCAGCTCAGTCAGCAAGCGCTCAGCCTTCGACCGCTCAGTCTTTGTCCGCTCAGTCTCCGTGCGCTCAGTCTTTGCCTGCTCAGACGAGGACCGCTACAGACGAGCCCCCGGCGGAGCCGGCTCCCTTCTCGGCCTACGCGCTCACCGGCGAACAGCTGGCCGCGCTGCGCAGCGACCACGCCGGTGAGTTCGGCGCCGTGATGATCTATCGCGGGATCCTCGCCGTCAGCCGGGACGCCACGGTCCTCGACTTCGCGAGACATCATCTGGAAACAGAAGCGCGGCATCTGGCCTTCTTCGACAACTGGCTGCCTCCCGAGCATCGTTCCGCGCTGCTGCCGATCTGGCGGGTAGCTGGGTGGATCACCGGTGCCCTGCCCGCACTCTTTGGACCGCGTTGGGTTTACGCCACGATCGAAGCCGTTGAGACCTTCGTGGTCGAGCACTATGAAGCACAGCTGGCCATGAATCTCCCAAAGGCCCTTGAGCAGACGATCGCATCCTTCATGGCGGATGAAGACGACCATCGGCAGGAAGCGGCCGGTCATCGCCGCGGCCGGTTGCTCCGCGTCTGGAGGGCGACGGTGGGCAAGGGCTCGGCACTTGCCGTTAAGGCGGCCATGCGCCTCTGATCTAACGTCACCCCATGCGATCGACCGGCATCACTCAGGCAGAGCTGCCCTGATCGAAAGGCAGCTCGGCCTGCCGGTGGTTGGGACTCCGTCGGCTCGTCCGTCGTTTCCGACTGCCGTGTTTCTTCTGGATGGCGGCCGCCTGCTGTTTGTGCTCCGCGTTGCCACGCAGGGACCAGATGCGCGCTTTGGCATCCCTCGCCGCCTGCTGGTGGTCAAGAATCGGTGCCGGGTAATGCCGATCAAGAAGCTTACCTGCCTCTGACCAGCGCCAGGGCTCCTGAACAAACTCGTCTGGCACAGCCGCCAGCTCAGGCACCCAGCGGCGCACGAAGGCACCGGTGGGGTCCTGGTCGTGACCCTGCTTAATTGGATTGTAGATTCGCACGGCATTGATGCCGGTGGTGCCGGACTGCATCTGCACCTGCGGCCAGTGGATGCCGGGCTCATAGTCCGTGAAGTAGCGCGCCAGATGTTCGCCGGTGGCGCGCCAGTCGAGCCACAGATGGTAGCTGGCTACAGCAACCAGCATTGCCCGCATGCGGAAGTTCAGCCAGCCGGTTGCCGCCAGGGAGCGCATGCAGGCGTCCACAAAAGGCCAACCGGTCTCCCCCCGTTGCCAGGCTTCGAGACGTGCCTGGTCTGTGCCACGCAAGCCCTCGTAGGCTGGATGCAGGTTTTCAAACTCGAGGCGCGGCTCATCTTCGAGCTTCTGCATAAAGTGGCAGTGCCAGTGCAGGCGCCCGGTGTAGGAGCGGAGCGACGCCCGCCAGGCTTTAGTCTCTTCCCCGGCGGACAGCTCGGCCTGCCGCAGCCGGACCGCGGCTGCAACTTCCCGCATGGCAACGGTCCCCCAGGCAAGATGCGGTGAAAGGCGCGAACAGCCGCTGGCACCGCTTACGGGGCTGGACATATCAGTTCGATAATCCCTGCCCCGCTCGCTGAGAAAGCTCTCCAGCGTTTCCAGAGCCAGGCGCCGTCCGCCGGACTGGCGTTCCGGGCAGAGATCCGCCGCGAGCCCGAGATCCGCAGCCGTTGGCAGGCTCTCCGAAAGCAGCGTTGCGCCGGAAAGCGATGTCGGGGCCGCCGTTAAGG
>JBCDDI010000690.1:0-1819 GCA_039180365.1 Pseudomonadota bacterium | reverse complement strand
TTTCGTCCACGTCTTTGTATCCCTTGACCGGCAGCACGGGACCAAAGATCTCGTCCTGCATGACGGCCAGGTCGTCGTCGGGATTGACGATGAAGGTTGGCGCCATTTTGTGATTCGGTTGCTGGCGGAAATCCTCACCGGCAGGGTTTACCTCCACAACCTTGACACCACGTTCTTTCGCTTCTTCGACGTAGCCGTTCAGGCGCTGGAAGTGCCGCTCGTTGATCACCGAGGTGTAGTCGGGATTGTCGAGAAGCGTTGGGAACATCTTCTCAACGGAGCGAGCCGCAGATTCAACGAAATCATCAACCTTCTCTTCCGGCACAAAAACGTAATCAGGAGCCAGACAGATCTGCCCGGCGTTCATGGTTTTACCCATCATGATCGCATCGGCCGTTTTCTGAACGTCCGCAGAGCGACCGATCACCACCGGCGACTTACCACCAAGCTCCAGGGTGACCGGCACCAGGTTTTCCGAGGCTGCCCGCATAACGTGGCGGGCCACGGAAGTGGCGCCGGTGAAGAGCAGATGATCGAAGGGTAGCCCGGAGAAATCGGCACCCGTTTGCGGGCCTCCGGTCACAACCGCAATCTCGAGTTCATCGAAAGCAGTCGGGAAGATCTCAGCCATGACTTCCGAGGTGGCCGGTGTGTACTCGGAGGGCTTGATCATGCAGCGGTTGCCGGCCGCGAGAATACCCGCCAGCGGCGTAAAGGTGAGATTCACCGGAAAATTCCAGGGGCTGATCACCCCAACAACGCCAAGCGGCTGATACTCCACGCGCGCCTTGGCACCGAGCAGATTCAGGGGGAAGGGGCCCACCTTGCGCTTCTCGGCTTTCATCCACTTCTCGAGATTGGCCTGCGCATGCCGCAGCGGGCCGATACAGCTGGCAATGTCCGTAAAGAGGGACTGATGTTCACTGCGATGCCCGAAGTCGTCGCGCATGGCGGCCACGAGCCGGTCCTGATGGGTCTTCAGCAGACCCACGGCGCGCTCGAGCCGATCCTTGCGCTTGGCGGCACTCACCGTGCCCTCGGCGAGATAGTTCTGCCGCTGACGCTCGAGGAGGTCGAGCATTTTTTGGCGAGGGGTTTCTGCGTACACGTCGCTCTGTGCTTCTGCCATGGGTCTTCTCCCTTTCTATCCTTGGTCTTCTGTTCTTTGTCGTCTGTTCTTGAATGTCTGTCTTTGATCGTCGCAGGGCAGCTGCGTTCCGTCTCCCTCAGGCTGCCGCCGGGGCAACCGACTGTCAGGCAGCCACCGCCTCGTCGAACACCGGGTCGCCATTGATGGTGACCTGGAGCCGGCCGCTGGACGCCCAGTAGCGGGCTTCAATGTAATGGTGCTCTTCCCACTCGAGCTCAACGTTGGTCCAGACGTACTGCGGCTCTCGTCCGGTTTGCGGCCGGTCCTTCCGCAGGCAGTCGTCCACGTAGAGCTCCAGCGTCCCGGAATCGGTGATTCTCAGGTAGTAGGACTTGTGTCGGTGCTGGAAATCGAACTGCCGCATGGTTGCCTGAATCGGTTTCTGAATCCGGGGGCGCCCCTGTCTAACAGGCGCTATGCTAGCCGGTCGGCAATATTAGCAACCTTTTAGTCCATGAATCGTCAAAGGTCTGAACCGCGTTTCAGTCGCGTTTTGCGCAACAGGGAGGTCATTGCCCTCTCTTTCGGCGCCATGATCGGCTGGAGCTGGGTGCTCATGACCGGACTCTGGGTCACGGAGGCGGGATCCCTCGGCACCCTGATCGCCTTCGCCGGAGGCGGCCTGGCCATCGCGCTCATCGGCCTGACTTACAGCGAACTCGTTTCCGC
>JBCDDI010000689.1:0-1823 GCA_039180365.1 Pseudomonadota bacterium | reverse complement strand
CTGATCAACAGCTGGAAGCGGCAGGCTATCGAGGGGATGACGGGAGTGTTCTCGGGCAGGGCTGAAGCCTCGGCGGCTGAGCGCGAAGGCGGGGTCGAGAAGCTGCATGCGAAGATCGGCCAGCTTCTGGTGGAACGCGATTTTTTAGCGAAAGCCTCCGGGCGATGAGCGTGTCCCGGAGGCGAGAGATGATCGAGCCGAAGCACGGCCGGCTGCCGGTAAGCCGGCAATGCCAGCTCGTCGGTATCAGCCGCTCGGCCTTCTACGGCTGGGAAAGGGCGAAACCCCGCTCAACCTCGCCCTCATGAAGCTGATCGACGCGCAGTTCCTCGAAACGCCGTGGTATGGCAGCCGCCAGATGGCCCGCCATCTTCGGCGCCAGGGCCATGTCGCCGGGCGCAAGCGCGTCCGCCGGCTGATGGCCAGGATGGGGCTGAGAGCGGTCTACCAGACGCCGCGGACCACTGTGCCCCACCTCGAGCACAAGACGTGGCCTTACCTGTTGAGGAACCTCGTGATCGACAGGCCGGACCAGGTCTGGTGTGCCGACATCTCGTACATCCCGATGCGCCGGGGCTTTCTCTACCTGGTCGCTATCATGGACTGGGCGAGCCGGCGCGTGCTGGCCTGGCAGCTCTCCAACACGATGGAGGCAGACTTCTGCATCGAGGCCCTCGAGGAGGCGATGGCGCGCCATGGCAAGCCGGGGATCTTCAACACGGATCAGGGGAGCCAGTTCACCAGCCCCCGGTTCACCGAGGTTCTGACCGAGACGGGCGTCCGGATCTCGATGGACGGCCGCGGCCGGTGGCTCGACAACGTCTTCATCGAGCGTCTGTGGCGGTCGCTGAAATACGAGTGCGTCTACCTCCATGCGTTCGAGACGGGCTCGGAGGCGCGAGCAGGCATCGGACGATGGATCGCGTACTACAACACCGAGCGGCCCCATTCGGCCCTCGGTGGAAGAACGCCCTGCGAGGCTCACACCGGCACCGCAGGCTCAGAACTGGCGGCGTAAAGGAGACGGATCCAAGCGTAGCGAGGCCGCCAAAATGTCCGGGAAACCGGGACCACCTCTCTAGGCTCCTTCGGCATGCTCAAAATATGAGCTGGTCGAGAGGCGAAAGTCAGCCACCGAGGCAAAGGCACGCATGATCGTTTTCGAGTCCATCGAGGGCAAGTATAACCCGCACCGACACCCCGCGTTCCACAAACTCTCACCCATCGACGTCGAAAGGAAGGCTTTCGCCGGACTAGAGATCTCCAGCACACGTCCTTCCAGGAAACCGGAGCAACTCTCGACTGGGTTTCATATGGCGAGCGACTACTGACCGATCGGTCCGCACCGCTTCTGCAGTACGGCGAGCACGATCCCGCGCGGGTGGTAGTCCGGGTTCTGCCGCATGACGTCAATGATCGAGGCTGTCCCGGCCGCTTCGTCCCTGTAGTACCAGTCATCGATGCACCGGCCCTGCGCGGGGTCGGTCTGACCGGCGATCAGGCTGGCCATGCCTACGGAGGCTTCGATGTAGAAGGCGCGGTTCTGCGGCGCCCAAGCGAGGAACTCCTCTGCGGTGAACGTGCTCGCCTCTACCGAAGTAGGCTGAGCAATGAACAAGATCGCGCAAAGGATCAAGAAAAGGCGCCAGCGACGCGAAGGACTGATCTTATTGCAGTGCGGCCAAAGTGCTGTGAAGCAAAATAGGGAATTCTGGTTCAAGCATTGATTTCATTATTGAATTCTGTTCTTATCAGAGTGTGGGCACGGGGCCAAATCTGTGCCTCGTTCCCCAAAGCGGCGGTGATCCTTGGGAGTGTGTGCG
>JBCDDI010000688.1:0-1832 GCA_039180365.1 Pseudomonadota bacterium | reverse complement strand
GGAAGACGCACCGGGCCATGATCGTCCATGAAGCCGTGCGCTTCGGCGGCTTCGGCGGCGAGATTGCAAGCCAGATCCAGGAGCACGCCTTCGACTACCTCGATGCGCCGGTGGCCCGGGTGGGCGCGCCATTCTCGCCGGTGCCTTTCAGTCCGGCGCTGGAGGCACACTACGTGCCGAACGCCGAGCGCATTGTCGCGGAAGCCAGGAAGATGCTCGGGGTCTGACACCCGATCACCTGACTATGGTCACGCTAGGCATTGTCGCCAATCCGGCTTCCGGCAAGGACGTGCGTCGCCTTGTGGCGCGGGCGTCCGTTTTCGACAACCCGGAGAAGCAGGCGATTGTTCAGCGGGTGCTGGCCGGCATGGACGGCGTCCTCGCGGGCACAGACTGGAAACTCGCCTATCTCGACGATGGCCACGGCATTGTCCGCCAGGCCATTGCAGACGTGCTCAAAGACACGGTCGCCGTGGAGACCGTGGCCGCGGAAACCGGCAGTGCCATCGATACAACGCGAGCAGCCCGGGCGCTTAAACAGGCAGGCACCGCCGTAAACATCACTCTCGGTGGCGACGGGACCAACCGCGCCTTCGCCCTTGGCTGGGATGACGCACCGCTGATTCCTATTTCCACCGGGACAAACAACGTGTTCCCGCGCCTCATGGAGGCCACCGTTGCAGGTGCGGCAGCGGGCCTTGTTGCCGCCGGGCTCGTTCAGCTGGAAGAGGTTGCCGCGCAGCAGAAGATCATTCGCGTGGCCGTTGAAGATGAAAGCGACGACCTGGCGCTCATCGACGCCGTGCTCGTGGCCGAACGTTTCGTCGGCGCACGGGCGCTGCTCTCGCCAGAGAATCTCCGCTCGGCGCTGCTCACGGTGGGAGATCCAGCTGCCGTTGGTATGACATCCATCGGCGGACTGATGTCTCCCCTGGACCAGCGGACCGATGCGGGGCTGCACATCGAATTCGCTACAGAGGCGGGAACTGCAACGCGCGTCAGGGCACCCATTGCCCCCGGCTACTACCGGGACCTCTGGGTAGACGCCTGCAATAACATCGAATTCGGCCAGACCCTGCGCTGCAGCGGCCCGGGCGTGCTCGCCTTTGATGGCGAACGCGAACGGGTACTGAAGCCCGGGCAGACCGCTACGCTCACCGTCGAGCGCACCGGCCCCTGGGTGGTTGAAGTGCCGAAAGCGCTGCGTCTGGCCGCGGAACGGGGCCTGTTTATCGAACGCGCCAGACCTGCCCGGTCCGAGGCACGTGAGTCTCAAGAAGGAGCCATCCATGCCCACTGAGGTCTATCTGGTCAAAGTCGGAATGAACATGACTGAAGGCGTCGTGGAAGAGTGGTACATCCCCGACGGCGGCACCGTGAGCGAAGGGGAGCTGCTCTATCGCCTCGAGACGGAAAAGGTGAACCTGGACGTTGATGCGGAAGCCAACGGCACCGTGAAGCACCTTGTTGCCGAAGGCGTCACCATGGAACCTGGAGATGTTGTTGGCTACATCTATCCTGCCGGTGAAGAAATCCCGGAGTCGCTGCCCGGCGCTGGTTCCGTCGCCGGCTCAAATACAGAGAGCGCTGCCGCAACTCCCGCGCCGGAGCCGTTACCAGCCGCGGCAGCGGGACCGGCACGAGCCGGCGCGGCAGTAGCCGGCGCGGCAGTAGCCGCGGACGGTCGCATCAAAGCCTCACCAATCGCCCGGCGCCTCGCACGGGAACGGGCCCTGGATCTCACCCTCATTGCCGGCACGGGACCGGAGGGCCGCATCGTCGAAGCAGACGTTCTGGCGGCCGAAGTGCCTCTGACAGCAGAGGCAGCTGTC
>JBCDDI010000687.1:0-1834 GCA_039180365.1 Pseudomonadota bacterium | reverse complement strand
TACCAGTCGCCCTGAAGCTCTACCAGCTCGTCGGAGGAGGGTGGCCGCTCGCCATCATGCCAGCCGTAGCCGTTGTCCGGCATAGCAAGGCCGCCGAGTTTGAGATGAACGTTCGGGCAGGCGCTGAGGGTTTGCATGTCGTGCAGCCACTGCTTGAAGATCTCGTCGCGCTTGCCGGCAAAGCTGCCAACGCCCAGCGGGGTGCTGAAGTGATCGAGGATCATCACGGTATCGGGGCAAGACTCTGCCAGCTCAATGTAGGCCGGCAGTTGGAAGTGATACTGCCAGGTGTCATAGGTCATGCCCCGAGCGCCCAGCCGCTGTACGCCCTTCACGAAGAGCGGCTGTTGATAAAGATCCGCTGGCGCGGGTCCAGGGATGAGCATCACTTCAGCGTCAGCGGGGGGTGCTGAAGCACCGGCGTGACGGATGCCCTTAAAGAAGTCGCCGGCCAGATCCACGTGCGCATCCAATGCATCATCGACGGTGGGTTCGTTCAACTCCACGTGACCCACCATGCCCAGAATCGGCGCCCCGAGATTCTGGCTCTTAATGCGCTCCGCCTGCGCCATCACGTACTCCGTCTCACCGAGAGACTTCTCGTGCTCGGGGCCGTCTTCGCGGTAGCAGGTGCCGCACTCCATAAAGACCGTGCCGATCACCTTGTGACCGGCGTTCGTATCCATTGCGAGCTCATCGACGTTGTAGACGTGGCCCATGACGTCGGGCCAGAGATGATGGTGCGGATCGATAATTTCCTGCTCGGGATCGATGGCAGTCTCGGGAACCTGCGCGAGCCAGGCGTCCTGGTCTGGATGGATGATGTTCAACGGCATCTCCTCTTCTTATTGGTGCTGAGCGGCGAAGCAACGCCCGCGGCTCTTTCATGGGAGGAGGGAGCATATCGCAAGCTAACGGCAAAGGCGTGCCAGAGCGTGATGTCGTATGCTGCTGCGATCTTCTACTGGGGGAGGAATGCGCAGCGTGTCGATCTTCGACTTTGTAACGGTCGCTGTTTCGTTGATTCTGGGCTTGGGTATTACCCGACTTCTAGAGTCGGCCATCGAAGCCTTTCGGCGGCGCAGCGATGTCGAACTGCACTGGCTACCTTTTGCCTGGGCCACCACGATCCTCGTGTTACAGCTACAGTTCTGGTGGGCTATCTACGCGCTGCAGGTGATGGACTCCATCACGATACTGGAGTTTGTTCTCCTTCTCGCTCTGACGCTTCTGCTGTTTGTTGCTGGAGCGCTGGTGCTCCCCAGCGGTGACGTCACCTACCCTGAGAGCCTGATGGACTACTTTGCGCGTGACGGCGTTCTCGGGGTCGCGGCTGCCGGGACCTATCACCTCGTCGCTATCGCCGCTAATGTCGTTTGGTTCAGCCAGGCGGTTGAGACGCCCTTTGTGGCTCTCGGCTTGACGGTGGGAGTCTTGGGAGTGGTGATCGCCTTTGTGCGCTCACATTCGTGGCTGATCGGCCTGTCAGCACTTTGGATTCTGCTGACTGTCGTCAGCGTTGTGCTCGCAACGCCAGTCAACTATTCGGCGATTTAGAGGGTGGCAGCGCGCTTCCGGCCTGGCGCCCCGCATGGTGACTTTACGGTAAGGCCTTAAGGAGATAACGATGTCAAAACAGCGAAAGTTCCGACGTTCGAGACGTGCCTTCGAAGATGGCCGCCTAACCCGCAGGGCCTTCCTCCAATCCGCGGCGGCTCTGGGTATCGCGGCTACCGCTCCGCTGGCTCTGGGGTCCAGACACGCGGCGGCCCAGGCAGCAGAAGAGTATGACTATATCGTGGTGGGTGCGGGCGCTGCAGGCTGCGCCCTGGCG
>JBCDDI010000686.1:0-1869 GCA_039180365.1 Pseudomonadota bacterium | reverse complement strand
GCGCGCTTGGCAACGCGGTGATCGACGCAGCGAGGAAGGCCAGGAGAAGCGCCGCGGCGTGCGGTGTAGTCAAAGACCGCGCTGAAGCGCCATAACGCGCGCACAACCACACCCGCACCGGCTTAGGTGCACTCAAGAGAGCTGCACCGCTACACTCCGGCGCGCGGCATCGTCGGCCTCAAAAAACTCTGCCTGCCGGAAGCCGAGGGGGCCCGCGAGCAGCAGATGCGGGAAGGATTCAATGCGTGTGTTGAGGATGCGAACGGACCCGTTATAGAAGCGCCGCGCATACTGCAGATGGTCTTCCACTTCCGTCAACGAGTCCTGCAGGGCCCGGAAATTCTCATCGGCCTTCAGGACCGGATAAGCCTCCTGCACGGCGATAAGTCGGTGCAAACCGGCCTCGAGGGAATCCTCGAGGGCCGCTTTCTCTGCCAGCGCGGCCGCAGCATCAGAGCGCGTCCGCAGTTCCGTCACGGCCGTCATCGTGGCCTGTTCGTAGTCCGCATAAGCCCGCACGGCGCTCACCAGCTGTGGAACCAGATCATGCCGCCGGACCAGCTGCACGTCGATGTCGCTCCAGGCGTTGCTGACCTGATTGCGATCGGCAACGAGCCGGTTATAGATCCAGATCGCCGCCGCGACGACGATCGTTAACAGGGTAATTGCAGTCAGCAACTCAGAAGCAACAACTCAAAGGCAACTACTCAAGCAAAAGCGCCGCCGTAGGCTTCGTCGTTGAATCCCACCAGCACGGTTTTGCCGACCACGGCCGTCGGCGCCCGGAGATTGCCCGTCGGCCCGAGCATGGCGTCGACCGCCTCCGTTGCAACGCGACTGCCGATCTCGAACTCGGTGACCTTTTTCCCTTTCGCCACAACGAGCTTGTCGGCCTGTTTCAGTAGTGCCCGCGCGTCGTCAGCCTGCAGCTTACGGCTTGCGGGTATGGTTTCTTCAATGTCGATGTTATTGGCCTCCAAGAACTTGGATGCTTTGCTGCAGCTGGTTCAGCCCTTGCGGAAGTAGTACCAGTTAACGCTGCTGGACATGATGCTCCTCCTGAGAATCCGTTCGGTCAGTTCACATCGTGCATGCTGCACGACACTTGCAGACCGCCGCAGGACGGCCTTGTCGGGAAAGTGTACACCGCCGCAGGGCTGGCGCCAGAGTCCGTGCAGGGCCTCACAGCAACCTCAGCCCAGCGCCGCAAAGAGCGGCTCCAGGTAGCGCCGTCGCTCTGGCGCGAGATAACGGAAATTGGATCCCCGATCGGTGAGCTCCCAGTACTGGGGACGCTCTTCGGCTTCCAGCTGCGCCTTCAGCCGACGCAGACGGCTCACACGTTCACCTTTCAGGTCTTCGACGATGCGGGCTACCCGGACCTCATCACCGCGCGCCATGAACAGGGTAACCAGCTGAATCTGCGAACGACGCACCCCAAGCAGGCTGTCTTCCTGCATCTCCTCTCGGATTTCCTGGTCGAGATCGAGGAGCACGTCGAGCAGCGCGTCCGTTTCCGGGCTGTCCCGTTCAACGGCGAATTCAATAAGCCGCACAACGTCAAAGGCTGCCGCATCCAGGAGAAAGGACAGGCCCTTGAGATGTGCCGTCTGGCCGTAGCTTTGAAAGTGGCTGGCTATTTCCGTAGCCAGCGTATCCCGGCCCGTCGCGAGCATGTGTTCGGCAACTTCCCGGTAGCGGTCGAAGAGGTAATAGGCCGTGCGCAGATCATTGTTGTTGATGGTGGTCCGGAGGTAGCTGTTAAAGGCGCGGATCACAAGCTTCAGCAGCGCGGGATTTGTGCTCCCGAGATCATGAGCCAGCTGAGCGGTATTGATGCCGATGAGATTGGCCACGTCCCGGGCACCG
>JBCDDI010000685.1:0-1872 GCA_039180365.1 Pseudomonadota bacterium | reverse complement strand
GTTCGCTGTTAGCGCTGACGCTGACCGTCCCGGGGCTACCTGGCGCTATCCTCGCCGTCGTCGGTTTTAACGTATCGATAGAGATGATCGACCACCCGGAAGCCGACGGACTCGTAGGCACGAATGGCCGGCGTGTTCTCGACTCCTGTTCGTACGGCGGCCGCTCGCATACCCTTTGATTTCAGGTACTGCAATCCTGTCAGCAGCAGCGCTTTGCTGAGGCCCTTGCGTTGATGTGCCGTTCGGGTGCCAACCGGGTCCAGTTCTCCGATCAGGGTGCCTGAATCGACCAGAAAGACAGCAAAGGCGCCGATCTCTCCTTGATCTGACACGGCAACCAGGTCCAGGTCCTCTCTCCCCTGGTACCAGGTCAGAAACCGCCTGGTGTTCGCAATAGACCAATCATCAGGCTCTGTAACTCCTGCGAACGCATCACGCTGCACGGCAGCTCGCTGGAGGACATCCTGTTCCGCATCAAGCGGTCGGATGGTGAAGCCGTCAACCGGTGCCGCCGCTTCAAGATCTCCTTGCAGGCCGCGGCGCAGGTAGACATCCAATGCCTCACGCCGCGAGTATCCATGCTCCCCAAGCAAGTCACTCAACCAGTGGTCCTGTCCATAAGCTACCGTCTCGACGGTGCTAGCTTCAGTACTGCTTACGGAAATTTCAGCAAGCTGAGCTTCGGCACAGCTGAGTATTTCTGTTGCCAGCGCCCGGTGCCTGAACGGCGGATGGATCAGCATTCGCCAGGCATTGCCGTTGCCTTCGATGGTCTCACTTGCTTCGGGATGTACCCACAGGTAAGCCTGGAAAACGCCACGTTGGTCGCTCCAGAAGCTGTGCTGGTGGCTCGGGCTGTCGAGGATAGTTTGAAAGGTACCGACCATAGATTTACCGGCCGTCCAGTAGTCGGGCAGCCACGCTGGCTGCTCTCTGCCTTGGAGAAATGCCTTGATTCCTGCGAGATCATCAAGCCCGCGGAAACTGTGGCGTTCGAGATCTGCGGCCCTGGTGTTCATTGATCAACCAGCTGTCGGCTGCCGCTAGCTCCGGGGATCGAAGATTACCCGGCCAACGGTCTGACGATCGGCGAGGCGCTTCAGGGCCGCCGGCAGGCCGTCGAAGCCAACGGTGCTGTCGATGAGTGGATGGATGCGTTCATCGCGGAGCAGCCCGTAGATGGCCTCATAACAGCGTTCGAAAGGTTCCCGATTGCGGGTGCGGTAGCCGCCCATGTGCACGCCCACCAGCGAATAATTCTTAACGAGCAGATGGTTTGCCGGCGCCTGGGGAATGTCGCCGCTGGCAAAGCCGATGACCAGGAGCCGGCCTTCCCAGGCGACGAGACGGCGGGCGATGTCGAAGTATTTCCCGCCAACGGGATCGTACACGACGTCGACACCGGCGCCGTCCGTGAGGGCCATGACCCGTTCGTAAAGATCCTCGGCCTCATAGTCGATGACCTCATCTGCCCCGAGCCCGCGGCAGACCTCCACTTTCTCCGGTCCTCCGGCGGCGGCGATCACTCTTGCGCCGGCCACGCGAGCCAGCTCCACGGCGGCGGCGCCCACGCCCCCGGCAGCGGCGAGCACCAGAATGGTATCTCCCGCTTTGAGGTCGTCGCGAACGTGCAGTGCAAACCAGGAAGTTGAGTAGGTGATGTGCATGGCAGCCGCGGCGTGCGCATCAATGTCGAGCGGTAGCGGTTCCGCGGTGACGTTGGTCAGCAGCGCTTCCTCAGCATAGCCGCCGAAGCCGTCCACGGTGGGGCCAATCAACCGTTGCCCGACTTTGAAGGGCGAGTCCGGACCGGTTTCTTCGACAATACCGACAGCGGTCATCCCGGCGACGAAGGGTGGATCCAGGCGCACC
>JBCDDI010000684.1:0-1874 GCA_039180365.1 Pseudomonadota bacterium | reverse complement strand
CGCCTGAATCGACCGCGGCACCCGCGGCTGCGCCGGAGCCTGCTTCTGTGGAGGAAACGCTACTTCCAGGCATCCGCTTCCATGAGATCGAGAGCAACGGCATCACCATGCGCGTGGCCGAAATGGGCGAAGGGCCGGCCGTGCTGCTCGCGCATGGCTGGCCGGAGTCCTGGTACTCCTGGCGCAATCAGATCAAGGCCCTGGCAGACGCCGGCTACCGGGCCCTGGCGCCGGACATGCGCGGCTATGGCGGCACCGACGCGCCGGAAGACGTTGCAAGCTACAACCTGTTTGAGCTGGCCGCCGACATGGTCGGCGTTCTCGATGCGCTCGAGATTGAAACCGCAACCATGGTCGGCCACGACTGGGGCGCGCCGGTGGCCACACACACGGTGCTCGTTTATCCCGAGCGCTTTAACGGCCTGGTACTCATGAGCGTGCCTTACGGCGGCCGCAGCCCGGTGAACCCCCTGGACGCCATGCGCGCCCAGGCCGGTGACAACTTCTTCTACATGGTCTACCACAACGAAGCAGGCGGCGTTGCAGAAGCGGAGTACGACAGCGACCCCCGCGGCTTCTTAAGCCGCATCTACCAATCGCCGGCTTCACCGCGGCACCCGCCGGAGGTGACCGATCCAAAACGCGCCGCCGGCGGCTGGATTCCGCGCCTTGGAGAGCCCCTTGGCCTGCCGGACTGGCTCAGAGAAGAGGACCTCGACTACTACGTCTCACAGTTTGAGCAGGCGGGTTTCCGGGGTGGCGTTAACTACTATCGAAACTTCGACCGCAACTGGCAGATGACCGAGGAACAGGGCAGCGCGCCGGTGACTGTGCCTACGCTCTTCATCGCCGGGGAAGCCGATCTTGTGATCGGCGGCGCCAGCAGCGAGCAGCTCGCCGCACAGATGGCTGAAACGGTGCCGATGCTGAAGAACATCGTTCTGCTGCCGGGGATCGGCCACTGGGTGCAGCAGGAAGCACCGGAGGCCACTAACGCGGCCATGCTCGAGTTTATCAACGGGCTTGAGTCAGCGGCTGGCACGTCGGACCACGGCTAGCCCAAGCACGCCGATCTCGTTTTAGGCACTAATTTAACCTATGCCACGAAGACTCAAACCGACGAACCGCAAGATCCACTACTGGGGCTCCATAGTCATCGCCCTGCCGCTGTCTATCGTGCTCGTGAGTGGGCTTTTCCTGCTGTTGAAGAAGGACGTGGACTGGATTCAACCGCCGACGATCAAGGGTACACAAGAAGGCATGATGCTCGACTTCGAGGAAGTACTCTCGATCGCGCGCAGTGTTCCGGAAGCCGGCGTCGAAAGCTGGAGTGATGTGGATCGGATCGACCTGCGCCCGGGCAAGGGAATGCTCAAAGTTCGGAGCCAGACCCGCTGGGAGATACAGATCGACACCCACTCCGGCGAGATCCTGCAGGTCGCCTACCGACGCTCAGACATCATTGAGAGTATTCATGACGGAAGCTTCTTCGGAGATTCAGTGAAGCTCTGGGTATTCCTACCTGCCGCCCTGGTGCTGCTGGGGCTCTGGATCACGGGCCTGGTTCTCTTTGTTCAACCCCAGCTTGTTAAGGCGCGCAAACGCCGCTCACGGGTATCGCGCTTGCAGCGAGTAGAAGAAGGTCTATAGCCGGTGGCCTCGTCGCTGCTGCCAGAGTCGTTGCGTGCTGGGTGGTGTCGAACAGGGCGCCACGGATCCCATTCTCGTTGCGGATCTGGTTAAGCACGAGCCAACGGCGCAGATGGCGCGTCAGAGAGCACCCTTTGCCCGTAGACCGAAGACCAGGATCTGATCGTCGAAGGGATTGAGGGCCGGATTCACGAGCAGTTGCAGGTTGGGTGTGACCTCGAAGT
>JBCDDI010000683.1:0-1876 GCA_039180365.1 Pseudomonadota bacterium | reverse complement strand
ATGAACGTTCACGGCCGCATTGCCTGCTGTGGCGTTGTGTCCCAATACGATACGGACTCGCCGGAGCCGGGACCCAAAGGGGTACCGGGCCTGCTGGTGAACAAGCGCCTGACCATGCGCGGTTTTCTGGTCTTCGACTTCGCCAGCCGCTATGAGGAAGCGCGCCAGGAAATTGCCGGCTGGCTCGCCGATGGCCGCCTGAAGAGCCTCACCGATGAGGTGCAGGGCCTGGCTGCAGCGCCCTCGGCCTTCGTTGACCTCCTCGCCGGTGGCAATGTCGGAACCCGCGTCGTTCGCCTCGACTGACGCTTAGCCAGCGAGGCCATCCCGGCGCAGACGGCGCATGCCTTTCAGCCAGCGGTCCACGTTGTCACCCTTGCGCCGCACGTATTCTTCCACCTCCGGGTGTGGCAACACGTGGAAACGTTCTTCGCGTAGGGTTTCGACGACGGTTTCTGCAAGGGCCTCCGGCTCGATGATGCCGTCAGTCTGGCCGTCGCCAAGACTCTTCGGCGCCATGGCCGTATTCACGCCCTGCGGGCAAAGCACGGAGACACGGATCCCGTCGTCGCCGTGAGTGATGGCCAGGAACTCGGCAAGCTTTACGGCAGCCGCCTTAGTGACCGTATAAGGACCTGACCCCAGGGCCGCGAGCAGGCCTGCGGCTGAAGCGGTGTTGAGCAGGTAACCTTCACCGCGCTCGATCATAGCCGGCAGCACGGCCCGGGCCGCATAGACATGAGACATCACGTGCAGGTCCCACTGCATCTGCCAGACGTCGTTCTCCGCATCGGTCAGCACGCCAGGGCCACCGGCACCGGCGTTTGAGCAGAAGAGATCAATCTGCCCGTGGCGCTCGATGGCGGCAGCAACCAGCGCCCGTACTTCGGCTTCTACGGTGACG
Organism: Pseudomonadota bacterium; assembly: GCA_039180365.1. Taxonomy (GTDB): domain Bacteria; phylum Pseudomonadota; class Gammaproteobacteria; order Pseudomonadales; family Azotimanducaceae; genus SZUA-309. The sequence goes on along the minus strand of JBCDDI010000683.1, from coordinate 972 downwards.
TTGCAGGCCATACCGTCGCAGCCGAGGGCGTCGGCGGCAGCCTGCACCGCATCGGCGTCCAGGTCCGCGAGCATGACGGCCTTCGCTCCCTCGGCGAGAAACGCCTGGGCCATGGCCCGACCAATACCGCCGCTGCCGCCCGTGATTACCGCTACCTTGCCTGCGAGTTCCATGATGTCCCCTTCTCTTTAACTAAACCGTGCCAGGAAAGAGCGGCACGCTACCGCAACAGGCCGGAAAAGGAAAAGTGCGGGGTGGCGGGTGGTCGGTTGCCGTTGGATTTGATCCTGCTCAAGTCGCCGCCCGGTCCGCTCCGCTAGGCTCCAAAGGGTCAATAGTGGCGGAGCAACCTGTGCTCGATGCGCTCGATCCGAAAGCCGAGCAGTTCCTGGGCGAAGTCAGAGAATTTCTCGATGAGAGCCTGACGCCGGACCTCGTCGCGGCCGGTCGGCTGACGACCGGGGTGTTCAGTGATCCCCGAGCAGGGCGACGCTGGGCGAAACTCCTTGCGAAGCAGGGCTGGCTTGCGAACAGCTGGCCGGAAGCCTGGGGCGGCGCAGGCTGGGATCCCTTAAAACGCTATCTCTTCGACAGTGAATGTTTCCGCGCGGGTGCGCCGCTCCTGTTCAACATGGGCATCCGCCACATCGGCCCCGTACTTATGCTCGAAGGCACCGAGGCTCAGCGGCAGCGTTATCTACCGGGCATCCTCTCGGCGCGGGACATCTGGTGCCAGGGCTATTCCGAGCCTGGCGCCGGTTCCGATCTGGCCAGCCTGAAGCTCCGTGCGGTCCGCGATGGTGACCACTACGTGCTGAACGGCTCGAAGATCTGGACCACGGGCGCGCACTTCGCGACTCACATGTTCTGCCTCGTACGCACCTCCCGGGAAGGTCGGAAGCAGGACGGTATCAGCTTCCTGCTCCTGGACATGGACTCTCCCGGCATCACAGTGGAGCCGATTCTCGGCCT
>JBCDDI010000682.1:0-1886 GCA_039180365.1 Pseudomonadota bacterium | reverse complement strand
GGTCCGGCAGGAAAGAAAGGCGCTCAGTCTGACAAGGCGCCCGATGGCTTCGACTCCGGGTTATGCTGGACCTTCACCTGGACCGCTGTAATGAAGAAGCTTCTCAAAGTTCTGCACCTGCTCTCATCCATCGGCTACATCGGCGCCCTGGTGGCACATCTGTTTCTCCTCGGGCAACTGCCGGAACCTGCTCCAGATGCGGTTTACGTGGATACTCGGCAACAGATCGCCCAGATCGCAGACTGGGTGCTGCTGCCGTCCCTCGCACTTGTACTCATCGGCGGGCTGTTGTCGATTGCCGTGCACCAGCCCTACATCTTCATGGGCTGGCCCTGGGTCAAAGCCGTATCTGGCTTGGTGTTGTTCGAAGGAACCCTTGTTGGTGTGGTCGGGCCGGCGGGGAGGCTCGCAGAGCTTGCCCGTGAGATCACGGATCCTGAATTGCTTCTGGCTGCATCGCTGCCCCACATGCGTCACGAGTGGGGTGCCATCTGGGTAATGCTCGCCATAGCGTTCTTTAACATCGTGCTGGGTGTCTGGCGCCCCGTTCGGCTCTGGCCAAAAGCCAGGATTGGCGCAAGCTGATCAGGCGGCTGCGCGATCCCGGAGCGTCCAGCGCCAGAGGCGGCTTTCACGCATTGGTACAACGAGGAACCAGTGTTCGAGGACGCCGAGGGTGGTAATGGTGGCGAGGAGCACCGCGCTGATACCCATGCCGGGCTCTGTGGTCTGCCAGAGCTCGACGATGTGATAGACGACCAGGACGGATCCGCAGGTCACGGAAATCGGAAACAGTGGGTTCATGGGCTTGGTGCCCATGTAGGTCACAAGGTAGCGCAAACGATCAGGCACCAGTTCCATGTCGAGATTCCGGACGCCGAAATAGAGATTGAGCTTCGCGCTCCAGCGCATGACCCAGAGCGTGCAGAAAGTCCAGGCGGCAACGCTGCTGACCGCGTCCGAAGCAAGGATAAGCAGCGGCACGCCACAAGCGATGATGGCGAGCTCATGATATAGGCCGACGGCCACGGCGCGGATGAAGCGTCGCCAGCCCTGGAGCTCTGGCGGGCAGGGGGTCCGCACGGGCCCTGCCAGGAAGCCCATGAGATAACCCAGTTCCAGCCAGCCCCAGAGCAGTACGGCGCCCAGAAAACCCAGGTAGGCGCCAGCAGGCGTAGCCTTAAGAAAGCTGACTTCGATGAAGGCGACGGCAATGCCGACGACAAAGGTTGCCCCGATCATCGAGACGGGGTAGGTCCGCGTTGGCAATCGGTTCAGATAGAGAAGCAGGCCGGTCGTTGACCACCAGACAGTCAAAGCGAAAGCGATCGGCAGAAGAATCTCCAGACTTGTCATGGTTGCTCCCCCCGGTGGGCGATCGCAAGGTTGGTCAGTTGCCGGAAGACATCGCGGTTCGTGCTGCCGAAGGCATCAAGGACGATGTCGGTAGCCAGCGTTGGGTCCCGGAGCGTCAGTCGACCGTCGACGGTGCGGCCAAGGAGGAAAGGTTCGTTCTGGTCAATGCCGTGCAGCCGGCGTTCCCGGGACAGGCCCCGGAGCAGGCCTCTGGCGAAACCGTTCGTGCCGCTTTCGAAGCGCGCACGCTCCTCGCCACTCGGCACGTGCAGTGCGCGGATGGAGCCGTCGGCTGCATCTGTGAAGCGCAGGACCGTTACCCCCGTGAGCGGTGCGAGGGCTGGGTTCTCAGCGTCGTCCGGCTTCTGCAGCAGGGCGATGATCGCCGCAGAGAAGAGTACGCCGACGGCCAGCGCGACGATGCGCGATTCTCCCTGCACTGTCATGTCGCGGCCACCAGCTCACCTGCAGCTGGTGCTTCGGCGATGGGGTTGGCATCAGCGCCCAGCCGTTCAGCGAGCAGTGCGGCG
>JBCDDI010000681.1:0-1892 GCA_039180365.1 Pseudomonadota bacterium | reverse complement strand
TGGCCCAGCTCTATGCGCCCGAAGGTGTTGGTGACGGCGCTGAGGCCTTCCTGACCCGGACCACCTCAATGAAGCTGGTGGTCGCGCCGGAGGACGTCAGCGCGGGCTACATGGAAGGTGCCACCTTCGAAAGCGGCGGTGGGGGGCTCGTCTCGACGGCAGCCGACTACATGCGCTTCTCGCAGATGATGCTGAACGGCGGTGAGCTCGACGGCGTGCGCATCCTCTCGCCAAAAACCGTCGAACTGATGACCACAAACCACCTTGGCGAGCTGCAGATGGGTTTTGGTCGCCGGGGCGTTGGTTTCGGGCTGGGTTTTGCCGTGGCCCTCGACCAGGGGGACATCGGAGAGATTGGCTCACCGGGCGAGTACAACTGGGGCGGTGCCGCCGGCACGCGCTTCTGGATCGATCCGGAAGAAGAGCTGATTGGCGTTTTCATGGTGCAGAGCATCCCGCACCGGACGCGCCTGGCTGATCAATTTAAAGTGCTGACCTATCAGGCGATTGTGGAATAGCAGGCCGCGCTTAAGAGCGGATAAGCTCGATGGCGGCTGAGGCAAGCCTGCGTACCGGGGCAATGGTGGCGCTCCTGGCCGGCTGCCTCATCGGTATCATCGGACTCAGCGCCGAGGCTCGGGCAGCGGCTGAACCTCGGGACGTCACCGGTCGCCTCTATGCGGCCATCGCCGAGCGCCTCGGCCATATGCAGGCCGTGGCCGCTTATAAGCAGTCGAAAGAGCAGCCCGTAGAAGATCTCGACCGGGAAGCGGTGGTCATTGCCGCGGCGGTTGATGCAGCCCTTCTCGCCGGCCTCGAACCGGGCGGCGCGCACGACTTTTTCGCGGTGCAGATTGAAGCGGCTAAAGACGTCCAACGCGGCTGGCTGCAGCAGTGGCGAGAGGGCGGCAGCCTCCCTGCAGAGATCAAATCGCTGGCGGAAACGCGCGCCAATCTCACCGCCCTCGGGGACAGAATTCTCAGCCTGGCCGGTTCCGGGCGGCTGGTTCACGAATGGTCCCGTTTCGAGGCAGCCCTTACCCTGCCGTACCTCGGCACCGCTCGGAAGCGCGAACTCTTCGACGCGCTCTTGGCCCTGGAACCTTTTCCCGATCGCCTCACGCAGATTCAGAGCACGGGGGTTCTGCGGGTCGGAACAACGGGCGACTACGAACCCTTCTCGCTCACGGACGATGGGCAGCACTTCAAAGGCATCGACATCGATCTGGCTGAAAACCTCGCCGAAGCCCTCGGCGTGCGCCTGGAACTTGTCCAGACCAGCTGGCCGACGCTCACTGAGGATCTGCTCGACGGTCGCTATGACGTAGCCATGAGTGGCGTATCGCGCACGCTTGCACGGGCGCGAGTGGGTCACCTTTCAACCCCATACTTCCAGGGCGGCAAAACGCCCATTGCACGCTGCGAGGATCAGGCCCGATTCCACAGTCTGGCCGCCATCGACCAGCCTGGCGTGCGCGTTATCGTCAATCCCGGCGGCACCAATGAAGCCTTTGTGGACGCCCAGATCACCGAGGCGCAGAAAGTGCTCCATGAGGACAACCGGACGATCTTTGCCGCGCTCCTGGCTGGGGCCGGAGATGTCATGATTACTGACAGCATCGAAGTGATGCTGCAGGCTCGCAAGAACACGGGCCTCTGCGGCACAATAGAAGGCTCGCTGACCTACCAGGAAAAAGGCTTCCTGATGCCAGCAGATCCGGCGCTGTCCACCTTCGTTAACACCTGGCTTCAGTTGCGGATGGCCGACGGCACCGTCGAGCGAACGATTCAGGAACATTTGAGCCAGTCCCCATGATGGGTACCGCCGCATCCATGAGAAACCAGGGCCGCGCCGCTGTTGCGGTGTTTGCGCTTGCCCTGGTGCTGCAGAG
>JBCDDI010000680.1:0-1894 GCA_039180365.1 Pseudomonadota bacterium | reverse complement strand
CACCATCGCCGGTTTGACGCCGATGATGTTCGAAAGCTCGTCCCTGGCTTTCTATATGGCACCGATCGCCGTCACCTTATGTTTTGGCCTCGCCTTCGCCACGGGCCTGGTGCTGATCGTCATCCCGGCGCTGCTGACGCTCCTCGAAGCCAGCCACGGCCACCTCGCCGATCAGCTGCGCAAGTTCTTACACACGGCCCGAGCCGAGCTTGCCGCCGCAGGTCAGGCCGGTGCTAACCCCAACCCGCTTCCCGAGAGAGAAAAATGATCTTCGCTCGACTTAAGACGCTCAGTGCACGCCCCCGGGGCCGACGTTTTGTCGTCGGCTCCGGCATCATCGCCGGCGCCGTCCTCGCCAGCGTTTCTATCTTCGCCACCGGCCCAAGCCCGGAGCCGGCCGAGCGCACGGAGAAAGCCTGGCCCGTATCCGTGGTTGAGGTCATCCCCGCCCCCATGCAGCCCACCTTCACAGCCTACGGCCGCATCGAATCCAGCAACGTCGCCCATCTGCGCACGGATCTGAACGCCGAGGTCGCCGAGGTGCACGTGCGCGAAGGCGACTGGGTAGAAGCCGGTGACCTGCTCATGACCCTGAACGATCGGGAACTGCGCCTGGCGCTTCTGGAAAAACAGGCAGAGCTCAAGCAGCTCGAGGCAGCGCTGGCTTCGACGGGCATCGAGCAATCAATGTTCGAAGAATCGACTGAGCACTATCGATCCATGCGCCAGGTCGCCCAGAAAAAGCTGGAGCGCCATCAGGATCTCATGGCCCAGCGCCTCATCAGCCAGGCACTCCTCGACGAGGTCACCGCCCAGGCCAATCAGGCAAACATCGAGTATCAGACGCACATGCGCACGCTCGCAGACTTCCCGAATCAGCTGGCCGCCCAGGAAGCGGCCGTCGCCCAGGCCCAGGCCCAGCTCGAGCAGGCGGAACTCGACATCGAGAAGACGCGCATCATCGCTCCCTATCGCGGGCCGATCCTCGGTGTGTCAGTGGCTCCGGGCGATCGTTCAAACCTCGGCGTGATTCTCGCCGATATTGCCAATGCCGATGCCTTCGAAGTGCGGGTGCAGATTCCCGAACGGTTCAGCGAGCGCCTGCACGGCAACCTCGCCGGGGCAGAGACGGTTACGGCGAAAACCCGGAGCGGCCACGCGCTGACCCTGACGCGCCTGTCCGGACAGGTTCGCCAGGGACAATCGGGGCTCGACGCGTTCTTCGAGCTGCCCGTGATCCCGGGCTCTCCGGAGACAGCGCTCGGTCAGCTCCTGGAACTTTCCATCACCCTGCCAGAGGAAGCCGCGGTGGTTGCCCTACCCGTGCAGTCCATTTATGAAAACGACCGCATCTACGCACTGAAAGCCCCTGCCGTTGAGGCCGGGGACAATCACGGTGCCATGAGCGAGGCGGCCGAATACCGCCTCGAAGCCATCATCATTGAACGCGTTGGCGAACGGCGCGGACCGGACGGCGAGCATCAGATTCTCGTGCGCTCACCGGCCATCAGCGCCGGGGCGCGCATTATCACCACGCAGCTGCCACGGGCTATTTCCGGCCTGCTCGTAAATCCGGCCTGAGGGAGCTTGTCCGGGAAGGTGGCGTCAGCGCCGTTCCAGCGCCGGGCGCTGAGTCTCCAGCGATGGCAGCTTCACACCGGCCAGGCGCAGCAGCAGGTCTTCCAGCGATAGCCAGGCATCTCCTAAGAGCTGGCCTTTGCCCTGCTGGTCCACGATGGCGCACTGCGCAAGCACCCGGTCCACGGCCTGCAGGGAGCCGAGGCGCTTAACAAGCCGATCCGTGACCCGTCGCCGGAACTGCGGCACCCGACTCTCGGCAATGGCCCGGAGCTGGCTTGTGAGGGCACCGAGAATAGCGAAGAGCGCGACACCT
>JBCDDI010000679.1:0-1900 GCA_039180365.1 Pseudomonadota bacterium | reverse complement strand
TTCGCGCTGATCTACCTGGCGTACTCCGTCAGTAAACCGTTTCGAGAGGAGTCGGACTTCAGCTCAGCTGACTATCCGGAAGCGGGCTACGAAGACGCGGAATTCGACGACGACTATCTCTACGGCGGAGGCGGCGGAACCGGACAGGACGCTCCGGATCCCGACTGGTCGCCGAGACAGTCTGTGCTGAGCGGCACCCTGATCTGGAATACCACGCCAGCCCGGGATCCCTTTACGAACAAAACGCCGGTGCAAACAGCATCGGGCGCGCCGATACCTGTGGCATTGGCGCCGGTGCCGAACGTGCCACGGCTGGACGCCCTCGTGGTGGGGCCGGACTCTGTACTGGCGGTCCTCGACGATCGCATTGTTCGAGTTGGCGATCGCCACGGTGATTTCCGCGTAACGGGAATCTCCCGGAAAGGGGTACGAATCAGCGCCGCCAATGAAAGCGTCTGGTTGCCGGTACCGGGCCGCGGAATTGGAAACCACAAGCCGGAGTTGGCTGAAGCAGGAGGAGGTGACTCCTCGGGCGAATGACACCTGAAGGACAAGGTGACGAAAATGAAAAGGACAACAACTAAACGTACGGCCGCATGGCTACGGCTGGCCTGGCTGGTGGGCATCTCGCTCCTCGCCGGGTGCAGCAGCACGGAAGAGGCCGCGCCTTCTGCGGCCGGTCTCGCCGTTGCAGCAAGCGAACCGGTGCAGGTTTCAGCACCAGGCCTGCCGCTGACCGATCGTGTCAGCTGGCCTGACACGACGCCGGTGATTCCCGCGGAAACCCGCGAGGAGCTCTATACCTTTGCCGCAGACGACCTGCCCCTGAGCAGCGCCCTCGAACTCTTTGGCGAGGCCTACGCGCTTAACATGGTGATCGACCAGGAGATCGCTGGCAGCGTAAACGTCGATTTCAGCGGTCTTCCCTTTGCGCAGGCCATGGCAGCACTGCTCGATTCGAAGGGTTACTACTTCACCCGCGAAGGCAGTCTCATACACGTTAAGTCCACGGAAACGCGGACCTTCACCATCGACTATATCCGCCTCATTCGCAGTGGTTCCGGTAGCAGCAAGGCTCAGGTGAACTCAGGCATTGGTGCCACCGCCGGGGCTGGTGCCGGTGCGGGTGCGGCCGGTGGCGGAGGCGGCGGGGGCGGTGGCGACAGCACTGCGGGTGCCATCACCATCGAGCAGGTAGACAAGGTCGATTTCTGGGACGAGCTGGAAACGCAGCTCGACGCGCTCGTTTCAGAGGAGGGGCGTCTCGTGGTGAATCGCCTCGCGGGTATGGTGCAGATCACGGATCAGCATCGCCGCGTTGATGAAATCGCCCGCTTCATAGATCGCATCAACGAGTCGATCTACCGTCAGGTAGACATTGAAGTAAAGATTGTCGAGGTTGCTCTCTCCGAAGACTATGCCTTCGGCATCGACTGGTCCCGGCTCGTCAGCGAAACCAACACCGGCGGGAACTGGGATTTCAACATCAACAATACCGTCAATAACCCCGCCGGCGGCTTCGCGCCGCTCTCCTCAGCTTTGAACCTCGTGTTCTCCGACATCGGCAGCGACGGATCCAATCGCCTGACGGCGGTCATCACGGCGCTGGAAGAGCAGGGTGACGTGCAAGTGGTCTCGCAGCCGCGCATTCGCACCCTCAACAATCAATCGGCGCTCATTAAGGTTGGCACGGATCGAACCTTCTTCCGCCGAGAGCAGCTGACGGACAACACGAACGCCGGTTCTCAGGTATTTTCCACGGACGTCCCCCAGGTGGTCACGGAAGGGGTTGTGCTCGCATTGACACCGCAGATATCGCTCGACGGCTGGATCACCATGGACGTGTCTCCGGTTGTTACCAGAGTCTCCAGCGTCAGCGAGACAACGGACGAACTCGGCA
>JBCDDI010000678.1:0-1909 GCA_039180365.1 Pseudomonadota bacterium | reverse complement strand
CTCAGTGCCGTGGCGGTCAACTCTCGACCAGAGCGGTCGACCGAAGCCAACGGAAAAACGCAGGACCCGAACGCCCGAACGCCGAGCCACAATAAAGTGGCCAAGCTCGTGGAAGGTGACCAGCACCCCAAGCATGACAATCAGGGCCAGCGGGTAAACAAGAAAGTCCATCAGCTCTCCGTGGGTGGCAACCAGCGCCGGTTAATTCGTTCAGCGCTCGTCAATCGGCTCGGGGCCCGACTCCAGGGGCTCCCAGCTTCCTGACTTAGATACGCCAGATCCGCCCGACGTTCCATTAACATAAATTAATGGAGCGGCCCCTCAGCCGCCCGCCTGCGGCGAAAGTGGCACGCCGGTGAGTAATGGAGCGCCATGATACCGGAACTGCAGGCCCGCAGCGCGGCCAATGCAAGGTTCAGTCAGACAAGCCGGCGAAGACGAGAATCAAGGCAAAGTAAGGCAAGACGGCCACCGCGGAGTCGATCCGGTCCAGTGCACCGCCGTGGCCGGGCAGAATCACACCGGAGTCCTTAACCCCCCGTTCCCGCTTCAGCACGCTCTCGAAGAGGTCACCGAGCACCGATACCGACACGAGCAGCACCATAATCAGGATCCAGCCGCTGTTGAAGCGCCCCATGGCGACCAGGATGGCGCCGCAGATAACGCTGGAGGTCAGCATACCGCCCCAGAAGCCTTCCCAGGTTTTACCCGGACTGACTTCTGCGGCGAGCTTCTTCCGGCCGAACTGGCGACCACTGAAATAGGCGCCGATGTCGGCAAAAGCTACCACCAGAACCATCCAGAGCAGCCAGTTGGAGCCGCCCGGGGATTCCCGAATCACGACCAGTGCAATCCAGGCGGCCCAACAGATGAAGAGCCCGACAAGTCCGCGAACCCAGGGGCGCATCCAGCTGCCACTCGCCGGATAGCTGACCACCGCCAGGAGCGCGCCGACCCAGACCGCCGCCCCGAGCAGGAGGCCAGGCAGTCGGAGCGCAGGCTCATAAACCGTGGCAAGAACAAGCAGCGAGAAGATGCCCGCATAGGCGATGCGCGGCAGCCGGGTTTCCAGTCCCGCAAGGCCGGCGTATTCGTAGGCACCTACGGCACCAACGAACCAGAAGAACAGGGCGAATTGCCAGGGTGTCAGCAGATAGATGGCCACGAGCGCCGTGACGGCAAGCGCCAGCCCCGTGATCACCCGGGCTTTCAGCATGCCTCAGCTGCGCCGGCCGAAGCGGCGCTGACGCTCGTCAAAGAGGGAGAAGGCGTCCTTCAGGCAGCTTTCACCGAAGTCCGGCCAGAAGGCGTCCGTAAAATACAGTTCTGTGTAGGCAAGATCCCAGAGCAGGAAATTGCTGATCCTGTGATCACCGCCCGTGCGGATACATAGATCCGGGGCAGCAAGATCGCCCAGAGACAGATGCCGGGCGAAAGTAGCTTCGTCGATGGCATCCGGATCCAGGGTGCCGGCGGCTGCTTCACGGGCAATAGCGCGCGCGGCCTCGGTGATGTCCCAGCGGCCACCGAAATTGGCGGCGATATTCAACTGCATCCGTTGGTTGGCCGCTGTGCCCGCCTCGGCGTCGTTCATGAGCTGCTGCAGATCCTCATCGAAGCGCGAACGGTCGCCAACGATGCGCAGCTGCACCTCACGCTCATTGAGCTCATCAATGTCGTTTTTCAACACATTGCGCATGAGGTCCATGAGCAGGCTCACCTCACGTCGGGGCCGTCCCCAGTTTTCTGTCGAAAACGCAAAGAGTGTGAGGCATTCCACGCCGAGGTCAGCGCAGGCCTCCGCAACCGGTCGAACCCGTCTTGCACCGGCACGGTGTCCTGCGGCGCCGGGGAGGTGGCGGGCTTTAGCCCATCGGTGATTGCCGTCCATAATGATGGCGACGTGCTT
>JBCDDI010000677.1:0-1910 GCA_039180365.1 Pseudomonadota bacterium | reverse complement strand
GCGGGTGTCCAGGCCGAGCAGATCCCGGACCGTGACAAGCCCACAAACGCCGGAGCCCATACCAACGGGCACATAAACGGTGTGCAGTTCCGGTACGGCCGAGAGCAGCTCGAAGGCATAGGTGGCAACCCCGCAGACGAGGTCCGGATGAAAGGAAGGCACAAAGTGCAGGCCGCGCTCCTCGGCATGCCGCGCGCTCAGCTGCCGGGCTTCGTCAAAGTCCACCCCATCAACGACAAGTTCCGCGCCCCAGCCGCGCATGGCCGCATTCTTCTCTTTGCTGTTGCACTCCGGCACATAGACGGTCACCGGACGATCGTAGCGCCCAGCCGCAAAGGGAACGCTCTGCCCATGGTTACCGCGGGTTGCGGTGATGAAACCTTCCGGCAGCGCGTCACGACGCTTCAGGCTTTCCACGTACACAAGGCCGCCGCGCACCTTGAAGGCGCCGGTGGGGGTATGGTTTTCGTGCTTCACCCAGACGTCGAGACCCGTCCGCGCCTTCAGCAAGGGCCAGGCGTACTGGGGCGTTGGATCCATAACGGCGCCGACGGTATCGCGGGCATCGTTCAGCGCTTCGAGGGTAAAGAGCGTTGCCATGAGAAGATCGGTTCTGCCCGGGGTCGGGCACTATAAGATCAATGCTGGGGAAGATCTAATTCGTGCGGCTCTGCAAGTCGGCAACCTGCCACCTTGAGCAGTGGGTTGCAGCGCATGCCGCCGGGCAGCCTCACCACATAGTCCGTGCCGAAGTGTGCGGCTGGCTGGTAGTAGTCGGTGCTGATGAGCTGGGCACCGGAGGCAAAGGCCTTATCCCGGCGGGTGCTGTCGCCGCTGCGAGCCTCCCGGGTATCCGCGTCGGCTCGCGTGCGCACAATGTACCCATCACGCACCAGACGCTGGATACGCTCAAAGTCGCCGATGGGATCATTCACTATCAGTATTGCCGCACCGGGCTCGTTCTCAGGCAGATTGGCGAACATGGCCCGCTCCCGCCAGCGGCTGGCGTAGGTCGCCCGCTTTTCACCCCCTTCATCGAGGATCGCCAGGAAACGTCCACGCACGGCGTCCAGCGTCGGCCACTGCGGGCCTTCCTCATCGATGACGGCCGCCGGCGCGAGCAGGCGCTCGCCGAGCACGGCCCGAAGCTCCGCATCGAGGGCGAGCCAGGCATCCTCTCCGAAAGGCAGCGGGCGCAGAAAACCCGGCTCGTCTATGACCGAATCCTTGGCGTTAAAGGAGATGAACAGCGGCACATGTTCGGGATGGGCATCGGACCAGCGCACCAGTTCCTCAAGACAGGTCATGAGGTCGGCGCAGTTCGAGCGGTCATCGAGATTCTGCACGTGCAGCACCGGGAAAGCGCTCCCGGAGACGGAGACGCCAGGGAAGAGCTCACCCTCCGGATCATAGAAGAGATCAATCTCGAGCTTGCGGATGCCGAGCTCAAGCTGCTCCGTGAGTGGCAGGTGGTTGTATTCGAGACTCGCTGCGGCCTTGGGGTTCCGCGCTTTCAAGGCCGCGAACTGCTCCGCGGCCATGGCAAGCTTGTAGCTGTTGTGGCTGCCGAGGACCTGAATCTCATTCAGGCGCAGCGCTGATTCCGCAGCAGTGCCGAAGGCGCTGCCGAGGAGCAGGCTGAGCAGCAGAGCAGCCTTGAGCGGGAAAACAGCCCTGAGCGGGAGAACAGCCCTGAGCGGGAGAACAGCCCTGAGCGGGAGAACAGCCCTGAGAAACCTGCCTGCCCTTCGCTTCACGCGGCGAGCAGGTCGGCTACTGCCCGCCGCGTGAAGCGAAGGGCTGGCAGGCTTCTCAGGGCTGTTCTCCCGCTCAGGGCTGTTCTCCCGCTCAGGGCTGTTTTCCCGCTCAAGGCTGCTCTGCTGCTCAGCCTGCTCCTCGGCAGCGCCTTC
>JBCDDI010000676.1:0-1914 GCA_039180365.1 Pseudomonadota bacterium | reverse complement strand
CTGCGGGTTGTCCTCCACGGCTCGCCAGGCGAGCAGTTTCGCGTGGCCGCCTTCGGCAAGGCCCTCGTCGAGCGTATGAGCGAGCGGTTTATCAACGATGCGCTGGCAGCTTTCGACAACCAGGGAGACGTCGACGCCGTCGTCCGGGCGCTCTTTAAGGCTTTTGCCGAAGGCGGCCACGCGAAACTGCTCGCCTGGCGAGCCGTGGAGGACAACCCGCAGCTGGAAAGCACGCCTGATCGTCGGGAGCGTTTTGAAGCGCTCCTCCGAGCTTCCGCGCGGCAGGCGCCGGAGCCGGATCTGGAAGAAGCTCGGAATGTGTCGACGCTGGTTATCGCCGCGGCCATCGGTCTTGGCGTGGGCGGCGAGCCGCTCCTTGCCTTAACCGGCATGAGCGAAGCACAGCGGGATGCCTTTCCGGACTGGCTGGCCGGACTCATCGATCAGCGTCTCAGCTGAGCACCTTGATACCTCGGGTTCTGATCTCCGCCTCATCGGGGCTTTCCCAGAACCAGTTCGCCAGCTCAAAAACTTCGTCGCTCACCTGCATCTGGAAGGTACCGGTCGCCTTGGCGTTTCGTTCGCGTACCCGCTGCCGCCGGAGCTCAAGGGGAGTATCAAGGACGGTGACTTCGAGCTGGTAATCTGTGCCGTCGACGCGCGCGTAGAAAGCGTCGCGATCGGAGCGCTGCACGAGGCCTAACTCGAGAATCACGTCGAGGTCGCAGTCAAGGAGAGCACAGGCAACAGCCCAGATCTGTTCAATGCAACGGCCTTTGCAGTCTGCATACCAGGCCATGAAATCCTCAGCAGGCCGGTCCGGCGAAAACAAGGTGACCATCCAGGCGTCCAGATTCAGATGCGGAATTTTCTGTGTCACAGAGAGGCGCCCGGCAAAGGTCGACTTGCCGGCCCCAACGGGACCTTCAATCAGATGGATGGTGGGCATACAAGCTCCGGCGTTGTTAGGGTGCGTGGCGCACCTTAGGGCTTTGCCAGGGCTAGGGGCAGTCTGCTATTTTGCTGACTCGTATAGCGCGGGCCGTAGCTCCCATTTCCCGGGAGCCCTCGAAGCCCCCGCGGAACCCCCACCGAGCAGAGTCAGCCGGGATCAGCCAGGATCGGAGGCGTCCCTCCCAGGTCCTCACGATAATCTGTAGCCAGTTCTACGTCTTTGTCCGCCACGATGTAGCGACACAGGCGCTGGCCATGGTCCGAAAGGGACTCGAAGCGCTCCCTAGGCATAGAGATAGCCAGCTCTTCGCGAAACCACGGGGCGAAGAATTCAACGTTGGGCATGGCCCGCACTGCGTCTCCGACGTGAGGCGTGCCGCCGTGCCAGGCGCGAACGTCGCGAATGAGCACGCTGCCCGCAGGGGCCGGGCAAACCGTGGAGAGCTTCATCCACTCCGGTTCTTCGGCAGGTGTGGGCATTCGCTGCCGTGAATGCTGGGTGCCCGGGATCTGCCGCGTTGGTCCGTTGATCGTCGTGAAGTCCACGGTCAGAAAGTTGCAGCAGAGATAGGGGCAGGGCAGATCCCGATAACGCAGAATGCCGCGCGGATCATGGAAGCTGGCGAAACTGCCCCAGTTCTTCCGATCACCCATGTCTGAGTGCAGGGGTTGATAGTCGACGGCACCTGGCAGGCAGAAGTCGCCGCCGCCACCACGGGCGATATAGTTCGGTGAGTCGAAGATGGCAGTGATGATCGGAGTCACTGTTGGCAGATCGATGAGCATCGTCCATTCCGGTAGATGCATGAGGTGCCCCGTCTGGCTGGCGCTGCCGAAGGAGTAGCGATGGGAACCCCGATTTCCGCCGCGCCCGGCATCGAGGGAGAGAATGCGTGCCACTTCGCGGTCTGAGCCTTTGCGCAGATAGTCGAGCTGCTCCTCATCCAGAGCGTTTGCGAT
>JBCDDI010000675.1:0-1922 GCA_039180365.1 Pseudomonadota bacterium | reverse complement strand
TCTTTGTAGTAGTCCTCGCTGAAGTTGTCGTCGGCGGCGAACGCTGGCGCCGGTAACAGCACAAGGCAGATTGTGAGGAGGGATACACGGACCATGGTGATGCTCCAGGGTGATACCCGGCAAGCCTCGGGTTCAGCGGGTGAAGGGTCCGTGAAGGCTCGAGGGCAGTCTCAGCTTTTCAGCAAGCCGGACATCTGCGGCAGCACAACCTCTGGAAACACCCGTTCGACCAGGTCGGCCTCGCTCAAGCCCAGGTGATCGCTTAGCACCGTCGCAAACACACGGCGCAGGTCCGTCGTCGGGCGCAGATCGCGGCCTTCAAAGAGCGCCCGCTGTTCAAGGCCGGGCCAGTCGGCAATGACCTGACCGCCGTTAACCGCGCCACCGAGCACGAGCGCAGCACCCCCGACGCCATGGTCCGTACCCCGGGTGCCATTCATGGCCACCGTGCGCCCGAACTCCGTGGCAACAACCACCACGGTTTCCGCCCAGACTGAACCCAAACCGGTCTGCAGGCGCGCGAGCATCGCATCGAGATTGGCAAGACGGTTCGCCAGTTGACCCTGCTGATTGGCATGGGTGTCCCAGCCCCCCGCTTCGAGGACGGCTACCCGAGGCCCCTCAGGATGAGTCAGAAAATCCACCGCCGCATCTACAGAAACTCGCAGCGCATTGCCTCGGCCGTTCATTGCGGCTGCCGCGCCAAGCATGTCTTCCGTCGCCATAATGGAATCAAGCCGGGGACCCAGCTCGGCATCCTCTGCGTAGAGTGCAAGCACGCGCGCCATCGTGTCTTCTGCCGGTTCCGGCAGGCGGTCGGGGGACCAGGAGCTTACGGGTCTGGCACCGCGCAAGACCAGGGGGATGGATCCACTGAGAGACACCGCCTGCTCTCCCGGGCTTGCCGGCGGCCGCACAGTCAGCGCCCGGTAAAGCCAGCCTTCGCTATTGGCCGAGGGTTGTGGATAACCCGCCTCGAGCACGTCCTGACCGGCAAAGTGGGAGCGACCGGCATAGGGCGGTGCTACGGCGTGCACAACCGCAAGCTCTCCGCGTCCATAAGCCTTGTGCAGTTCCCGGCAGGCGCCGTGCAGCGCAAAGAAACCGTCCAGCTCGAGCATGCCGTCACGGTCGTCAGGCAGAGGATCCGCCAGGGCTCCCCGCGCGGCTGTATAAGCCCGGTCGCCAGGCGCCGGCACGAGAGCGAGGCCATCAAGCCCGCCACGGAGCACCAGCAGCACGAAGCGTGGATCCCTGCCCTGCGCAAGCGCACCTTTCGGCCAGGCCAGGCTGAGCGTTGCGGCACTGCCAGAGGCCATGAGCAATCGTCTACGGTTAAGCATGGCTCACCTCCATTGAAAGTCCGGCGAAGCCAGCAACAGGCCAAGGCCCTGAGCCGTGCTCTCGGCACGGGAGATGCTTACTGCCAGAGCCGGGTTCGCCGCCGGTGGGATAAGACGCCCGGCGGCCCCCTGCAGATCAACGTCATTGGCCAGCCGCTCCGCCACGGCGATGGACCAGTCGATGCGCTGCTTCAAGGCGGCGGGCGCCGCCCAGTGATCGCGGGTGTCGTCCCAACCCGAAGGCGTTGGGGCGCTGAAGGGCACCTGATTCATGAGCCTGAGGGGCCCAAGAACCTGATTGGCACGAACCGTCTCCAGATCCAGACCCCGGTGAACGGAGAGAAGATAGTCGTAGGGGGGTTTGAATTTCCGGTAGTCGCCGTCCCAGGCCTGCGGCAGCTCAAGTAAGGCTCTGTGCACAGTCGGCAGATGCCCCTCGCTTTCGCGGAAGGCGGCTTCAACGACGGCAACCGCGGCAGTCGGCGGTTCGTCCGAGACAAAGTGACGAACGAGTTTCTCAGCGATAAAGCGGGCCGTTGCAGGGTGGCGGGCCAGATCGGCAAGGGCGGCGGCCGCCTG
>JBCDDI010000674.1:0-1926 GCA_039180365.1 Pseudomonadota bacterium | reverse complement strand
CGTCATGGTCTCCGTGAGGTAGTCTGTCACGTCGTCGAGGGTCAGGCTGTTGACGATGGCGGCAATGCGATCCTGGGAGTCGAAGGTGGTCACTTCTGCGTCGAGGTCCGCCAGGTAGCGGCCGCTCCGTTCCCGGAGATTTTTTGCCCGCTCGGTCAGGCGGCTGACGAGACCGGCCTTGAACTGTTCAAAGGTCGCTTCGTCGAGTTCGGCAACCTTTGGCAGCTCTGCCTGCATAAACTCGAGGGTTGCCGCTTCAAGATCTGCCGGAGACGCCACCGGTGATTGGATGATAAAGACCAGAGCGCCGCGGTCTCGGAGCGTCCGGTTTGTCATGGTCACCACGTAGCCAAGCTGCTGCTCCGTACGCAGACTCGAGAAGAAGGACTGGCGCAGAATCTGGCTTGTGAGCGCACTTCGGGCTCGGGCTTCGAAGGAGGCATCGGCATCCTGCACGTAGAGCACCATGGAAGCGTCGTTGTGTTCCACGGGAATCTCTAGGAGCAGTGCTTCCTCGACCAGAGTGAGCTCCGGTCTGAGCAGCGGTATGTCCGCCGGGGTGAGCGAGTCTGCAAACAGTTCGTCCACGGCCGCCAGGGCCTCTGCGTCAAGATTACCGTGGGCAAGTCCGACCACAGCGAAGCGGTCGAAGCGTTCGGCGCGCCAGGCTTCGAGGTCGGCGGCCGTGAGCCCGGCAGCGGCTTGGGCGAGTTCTTCCGGCGTAAAGCTGGTACTCAGCACCGTGTGGCTGAGCGCCGCGTAAGTCTGCGTGTAGGGACGTTCGTTGCGGAAGTTGCGCCAGTTGCGCTCTAGCTCCTCCAGATAAAGGTCGAAACGCTCCGCATCGATGGTCAGCGCCGTGAAGGTATCGAGGACCCGCTCGATCAGGACGGTCTGCTTATCTGAATAGCCGGCAACGGAGAGCCGGAAGCCGGCCGGGCTTGTGCCGATGTTGTAGGAAAGTCCCGCCAGCATGGCCGGATAGGCGTAAGGGTTCAGCGCGTCGTTCACAAGGCGCGCGTAGAGCTGGGCCAGGGCCAGATCCCTCGGCGTGGCCAGGCCGCCTTCAATCGCGAGCGTGTAGGTCTGATTAGCTCGGGGCACCCGGAACTCCACGTCTGGTGCAAGCCAGAGTTCCGCGCCAGGGCGGTTGATGGCCAGGGCCGGCGGGGCCGTTCGGGACTCCGTGAGCGCTACGGCATCCGGCAGAAAGGGATTCGGTTCCGGCAGGTGCATGGTTCCCGGCGCGGCAGTTATTGATAGCTGAAGATCGGTTTCGAGCCGATAAGGCACCTGGAACCAGCGTTCCACCTGATCCGTTTCCAGATCAGGCCCGGAGAGTTCGATGAGCACGTTGTCGGCACGCAGGTACGAGAGGTACTCCTTGATGAGCGCGGCATCGAAGCCTTCCATCAGATAGTCGGCGACGAGAATTTCCTCTGCCGGGTAAAGCGCCATATTGGGGCTGGTGCGGGAAACGAAACCCGTGGCTGAGGACTTTTCCTGGAACCGGAACGAGAGTTCTGCCGCCTCCGCCTGTTCGTTGTAGCGCCAGGCTTCCGGTTCACTCGATTTGAGAAGCTCGATGTAGCCAAACAGGGCGGCGCCGATCTCGTCGATGGCTTCCCGTCCCGCGGGGGTCAGCTCGATGGTGACGGACAGTGCGGCATTCCCGGCATCGAGTCGGCTTACACCGGCCGCCAGCGATTCGATCCAGCCTTCAGCCTTCAGATGCTGATGCAGGCTGCCGTCTCCCTCGTGACCGAGGAGATTCGTGAGGTAGTAGGCGGGCTTGCTCCGATAGTGCGGATCCACTGCTGGCACGGGGAAATTGAAGCTGATCTCATAGCGGTCTTTCAGCGACTGATAGCTGAGCCGGGCGGGCAGAGCATTGAGGTCGAAGGCGAGCCCGGGGGTCGGCGCGGG
>JBCDDI010000673.1:0-1932 GCA_039180365.1 Pseudomonadota bacterium | reverse complement strand
GCCGACGATGTGCTCGTTGTTCGCCGGGCTTCTGACAGGCAGCGCTCCGCCAGCGCTGCTGTTGTCTCCGGCGCTGAAGGTCTCTGCAGCCAGAGTCGCGAAACGCGCTTTCAGATCCTGGCGCAAACCCGGCACAGTCAGATCCAGTCCCGTTGAGTTCTGCCTCGGCTCACCTGCAGCCAGATAGAGATCCATGGGTTTTGGAATCCGACTGTGGCGTGCATCTGCAGCTTCGCGGACCTTGAGCAACGGATCCTGAACAAGCTCATCGACGGGTATCTGCTCGTCGAGAAAGCGATTCACGAAGGAGCTGTTGGCGCCGTTTTCCAGCAGGCGTCTGACCAGGTAGGGCAGCAGGTCCTCATGGGAGCCAACGGGGGCGTAGACGCGCAGCGGCACTCGCTTCTGTCCGGTCTCCCGGTCGAGTTCAGCGAACATAAGCTCACCCATACCGTGCAGCCGCTGGAGTTCGAAGTCCTGGTCCCCGCCGAGCTCAAGGACCTGACAGGCCGTTGTCGCATTGTGGGTCGCGAACTGCGGGTAGATTGCATCCGGCGCGCTGAGGAGTTGCGCCGCGCAGACTTCGTAGCAGAGGTCGCTGTTTGGCTTTCGTGTGTACACCGGATAGTCGGTAAGGCCGAGTTCCTGGGCGTGTTTGATTTCCGCGTCCCAGTAGGCGCCTTTCACCAGGCGAACCATGAAGGTCCTTCCCGTGTCCCGGGCCAGGGCGATGAGCCAGCCGGCAACCGCTGGCGCACGTTTCTGATAGGCCTGCAGCACAAAGCCAAGGCCCGCCCAGCCGGCGAGCTCCGGGGCGCGAGCCAGCCGCTCAAAGAGATCGAGGGTTAGCTCCAGGCGATCGGCTTCCTCCGCATCGATGCTGAAACCCAGTTCATAGCTGCGCGCGAGCCTCGCGAGGCTCGTCAGGCTCTCGGTGAGCGTATCCAGCATCCCATCGCGCTGGCTCTCTTCGAAGCGCGGATGCAGGGCAGATAGTTTGATGGAAATGCCGTGGTTCGTGCGCGGGTCCGCGCCCGCAGGTGCAGACCCGATCGCCTCAATGGCATCGCGATAGGCGGCCTCGTAACGCTCGGCATCCGCCCAGGTGCGGGCCCCTTCACCAAGCATGTCGAAAGAGTAGAGATCGCCGACATCGCTGGGCCCTGCAGCCCTGGCCAGCGCCTCTTCCATGGTCCGTCCGAGCACGTACTGACGACCGAGAATCCGCATGGCCTGCACGACGGCCGAGCGAACGATCGGCTCGCCAACCCGGCTCACAAGCTGACGTACCCAGCTGCCCGGATCGCCCTCGGCTTCCGGCTCGAGGGTCACCAGTCTGCCAGTGAGCATCAGGCCCCAGACGGAACCGTTTACGAAGAGCGAGTCGGATTCGCCGAGATAGGCGGCCCAATCACCAGAGTTGATCTTCTCGGCGATGAGTCGGTCGGCGGTGTCATCGTCAGGAACGCGCAGCAGAGCTTCCGCAAGGCACATGAGGGCGACACCTTCCGGATTCGAAAGCCCGAACTGTTTGAGAAAGGCATCCAGGGTGCCGGACGCTTCCGCATGATCCCGACAACGGCTGGTGAGCATGCGCGACTGATTAAGGGCGGCCGCGCGACGGCTGCTCGTGAGTCCTCTACCTGCGGCATCGATCAGTTCCGCAACCACGGCTCTTTCATTGGCGAGCTTAAGCTCAACGATGCGCGCGCGGAGCGCGTTCAGATCGACAGCGGGGCGGTCCATGCCAGGCTCCGGGGAAGAGGATCAACTGGATCCATCTTCCGCGGGCCGGGGAGCGAATGCCAGCCTGCGCTGGCAAGGGGCTTATTGGGCGTCGAGGACGATATCCGGTACCTGCACCCGGGCAATCGTTTGCGCATCGATCCAGTGCGGCTTGATCACCACGTCGATGCGGCGATTGCGCTTGCG
>JBCDDI010000672.1:0-1934 GCA_039180365.1 Pseudomonadota bacterium | reverse complement strand
GCGGCACCGCTATCGCGGCTGCTTCCTGCCGGCACGGTCGTCGTCGACTCAGCGGCCACCACGGCAAAAACCGTGGCCGCGGCTCTAGAAGATCTGGGTCAAGGGCGCCGCGTTCAGGCGACAGAAGCGGCTCATTCAGCGGAGGCTGATAACGATGAAACTGCCGGCACAGATAAACCCGCACCGGTCCCTGACCGACTGACGCTCCTGGCTACCGACGGCGAAGACCGTTTCCGCCGCGTCGGTGGCTACTTCCTGGGTCGCGCGATTGAGCGGGTTGAGCTCGTCGACCTTTAGCGCGGCCGCCCGCACCTACGCCAACGTCTGCAACTGCAACTGCAACTGCGCCTGCACCGCGCTCAGCCCTACTCGTACTCGGTTTTCTGTCGGTACTCGCAAAGGTCTTCGATCACGCAGGCGCCGCAGCGGGGCTTGCGAGCGGTGCAGGTGTAGCGGCCGTGGAGGATGAGCCAGTGGTGGGCGTCTCGCTGATAGGGCTCCGGGATCAGGCGTACCAGGCGATCCTCCACCTCCCGCACCGTTTTCCCGGGCGCGATTTTGGTGCGATTCGAGACGCGGAAGATGTGCGTATCCACGGCGATGGTCGGGTGGCCGAAGGCCGTATTCAGCACAACGTTGGCCGTTTTCCTGCCAACGCCAGGCAGAGCTTCCAGGGCGGCCCGGTCCTCGGGCACTTCGCCGTCGTGTTCCGTCACCAGAATCGCGCAGGTTTTAACGACGTTCTCTGCCTTGGTGTTGAAAAGCCCGATGGTTTTGATGAATCCCTTGAGCTTTCTCACGCCGAGTGCCTGGATAGCGGCCGGGGTGTTGGCCACCGCAAAAAGCGGTCCCGTCGCCTTGTTAACGCTGACGTCTGTTGCCTGCGCGGAGAGGATCACGGCGATGAGCAGTTCGAAGGGCGTCTCAAAGTTGAGCTCGGTGGTGGGTGTCGGATCATTCGCCTTCAGCCGTTCGAAAATTTCGGTTCGCTTAGTCTTATTCATGAATTTTCCTGAGGCTCGGCGGATGGTTGCCTGCGCCTTTGAGTCAGGTGCTGGCCCAGGGCCAGGAGCAAGGCGGCGGTAATAAAGGCACCCGGAGGCAGCGCCGCAATGGTCAGTCCGCCCTCCCAGAACTCAAGCTTCCAGGCGCTCGCGACGGGCCCGAAGAGCCGCTCCATGCCGGCAAAGAGGCTGCCGGTGGCAACAAGTTCACGAACGGCTCCAAGGCTCAGCAGCGCGAGGGCAAAACCCGTGGCGGTGCCCGCCGCGTCGACGAGTGATCGACCCACGGACTGGCGGCTCGCGAAGGCCTCGGCGCGCCCAAGGATCATGCAGTTGGTCACGATGATCTGCACAAAGAGGGCGATCTTCAAATAGAGGTCATAGGCGAATGCCTGCATCAGCAGCATGGCCAGCGTTGTGAAGGCGGCGATGATGAGCACGAAGCAGGGGAGCCGGGCGAAAGCCGGGATCTGATGGCGCAGGGCGGCGATCGTGCCATTCGCTCCGAGCAGCACCAGGGTGCTCGCCAACGCAAGTCCGAGCGCATTTACTATGGAGCTGGATACGGCCAGCAGCGGACAGAGGCCGAGGAGCTGGGCCCAGGCCGGGTTGTTGGCAATGGCGGCCGCTTTGAAGGTGCCGCCGCTCATGAATCACAGCCTTCGGCCATGCTTTCAGCTTCGGGACCCAGCACGGCCGCCGGTGTCTGCAGTACGGCGCCTAAATGGCGGCTGATGGCCTGACTGGTGATTGTTGCGCCGCTGACGGCATCGAGGGCTGCAAGCTCCCCAGCGGCCCTGGAAGGTCGGGACGCTGGGGAGCTTGCGGCGCTCGATGCCGTCACCGGCGCTACAATCACCAGTCGGGCCCGCGGCCGCGCCGTGGGCGCCGTCCGGCCGACAGCGGCGGCCGAGCTGGGACCCGATGCTG
>JBCDDI010000671.1:0-1940 GCA_039180365.1 Pseudomonadota bacterium | reverse complement strand
GTAGCGCGTCCAATCAGCTTCGTTGAACCCCAGGCCGCTCAACGCCATATAGCGGTTCAGCACCTCGTCGTGGGAAAGCGTCAACGGCTCCTGATTCTCAATCTCCATGGTGATCGAGCCAAAGTAGTCGTGTTCGGTGGTGAACCGGGCCCGCTCAAAGAAGACTTCCAGGGAACGGCTCGACTGACGGCGCTCCACCGCGTGCCAGATGCTCGCAAGGCTTGTTGTGTGCCCCCCCTCATGGAGAAAGCGCACGCTGGCGACGTCTTCAATACCGGGATGGCCGCTCGTTTCCCGGGTGTGGCACTGCACCGATGCCACCGGGCCGAAGAGGCGGGTGAAAAGGTCCAGGTCGTGAATGGAATGCTCGAGGAGCGTGCCGCTGCCTGCGCACGCGGGATCGGCGCGCCAGGTCGACCCGTACTGCCCAAGGACGGGAAAGAACTGATCATCGCGCATGTGCGCAGATAGAAGCACGCCCCAGTCACCCTGCATGAGATCTTCGAGCACCCGGTAGACGGGGCTGAAGTTGAGTACCAGTCCCACCTGATGGGTGACGGAAGCCCCCAACACGGCCTCGGTCATTGCCTCAGCCTGCGCGAGCCCTGGCGCCAGGGGTTTCTCGCAGAAGATATGCCGGCCTCGCGCCGCGGCCTCGGCCACCAGCGCACCGTGGGCTGCGGTTTCCGTACAGACGTACACGATCTCGCAGGCGTCGAGCACGGCCTCAGCGTCTGTTGTCACCAGGGAACATCCAGCGATCTCCGCGAAGGCTTCCGCGCAGGCGCGATCGAGATCGCAGACTGCATCGTAGCTTGCGTCGACCCCGTGGCGACCGATGGCATCGCGGACATTGCGCGCATGAAAGCGGGCGATGTGGCCACAGCCGATGAAGCCGATCTTATGAGTCATGGTTCAGGTCCCGCAAAAAACAAGGGCGCTATGCTCGTCACCAGTTATTGCAGCATCATGATGCTGACGCTGTTGCTTACGGCCGATACGCCGCAATACGGTCACCGGCGAAGGTACCGAGATACAGGGTTTCGCCAACTTCCAGCGCCACCGTGGCGCCGCCCATAGGCGCACCGCCATGCTCGAGCACCGTTTCAGCCGCGAGCGACTCCGGATCAAGCGCAACGATACGGAAGGCAAAGCCGCAGGATCCTTCCGCAATGTCCTGACAGGCCGTGGTTTCTGTCAGTCCCGCGATATGGGTGGCCACGAGCAGGCGTCCGTCTGCCGCCCAGGTGCTGTTATCCGGGTTACCACCCGCATAGACGGCGAGGACCTCACCGGTTTCGAGATCGAGTTTTCTCACTTCGCCCGCCAGGTACATGTTGATGTAGAGGGCAGACTCGTCTTCGGCGAGCTCAATGCCGTTGGGGAATGGGCCTTCGCTGCCGGGCACGACTGACCACCCGCCTTCCGGCGACCACGCGTAAACGTGGCCGGTATCGCTGCCAAGGAGCGCTCCCTGGAGCATCGCTCCCATCTGTCCGTCCTGCGGAAACATGTGGGTGACGTAGAAACCCCCGTCGCTGCGGCCAACCACGTCATTGAAGGCCGCGTTTCCGGGATCCTCAGCACAGCCGCGCCAGGTCAGCGCAGGCACCGGCGCCGCGGTCACCTCGAAGAACTCAACGGATTCCCGACCCCCATGATTGACCACCAGCAGCATGAGGCGTCCGTCCGCACGGGTCAGCAGGTCGAGTCCGTGCGGTGAGAAGGCAGCCTCATCCGGTGGTGCGCAGGACGCGTCTCCCCAGCTGCGATCATCCGTCAGTGCGGGGCCGGGAAAGAGTACGTCAATGGCACCCCCTGGCATGTAGAGGGCAAGGTCTCCGGCAACAGAGCCATCCATCTGACCCATCTGGCTGACCAGCAATCCGGCGTCTCCAGGGAGGGCGGCCAGGTCCTCAGGGTTCTGGAAGCGACAGTCC
>JBCDDI010000670.1:0-1945 GCA_039180365.1 Pseudomonadota bacterium | reverse complement strand
GAGTGGTGTCCGAGAGACGATCGACCACCCCGCACTCTTTCATGAGATTGCCGAAACAGAACATACCGAGTAACGGCGCCGACCGCATAGCGCAGGTAGGCCGTGGGCATGAACTGGACGTGACCCATCGCACCAGCCCAGGAACCGTTCATCTCTTCGAGGGCAATGTCGCCGGCCTCAATGATCCGCAGGGCGGAGATCAGTTCGCCGGTGAAGTAGCGGCTCCGACGCGGGTCGCAGGCAAGCGTGGCGAGGGAATCCGGGATCGCCATCTTCCCGAGGTAGCTGCCGAAGTTCGTTTCCAGGCCCCAGAAGGCGACCAGATATTGCGGTGGGACGCCGGTAGCGCCGCGGATCGCTTCTAAGAGCGCCCGGTGCTCGGCGAGCATGTCCCGACCGCGACTGACCCGGGCGTCCGTTACCCGGCGAGTGAAGTAGTCGGCGAATGTCTGGCTGAACTCCGGCTGGCGGCGATCGAGCTCCAGGACCCGCTCGCTCAGACTGACCTGGCCGAGCACCTCATCTACGACGGCCTCGCTGACATCGGCAGCAAGGGCAGCGCTGCGGAAATCCGTGAGGCACTGACTGAAGCGTGCTTCGTCCAGGAGGGGCGGGATGTCGGTTGCCTCTTCTGCAGCGGCTGGTCCTGCGCCTAGGACGACGAGCGCCAGCAGGGTTGCCTTGAGAGACCTGCGGGTGTGTTCCGGTTCAGACCGCTTCGCGGGTCGCTTCAGCCTCCACCAGGCTGAGACCTTCGGAGACGAAGCGGGTGAGCTCGTCGTTGAGCAGTTCCGGATCCAGGCGCCCAAGGGGGCCCTGGGTGAGTTTCTGTAAGCCTCGGGCAATGTCTGACAGTCCCTGATTCAGTGCTGCTCGGGCTGCTTCGCCGTCGCTCTTCTCGAGGAGTTGCTGATAGTCGTGAAGACCTCTGAGCATCTGAACGATGGCCTTTTCGTCCTTACCGCTCGGGGCCAGCATGGCCTGATTATGACGTTGTCGCCCGGTGACGTACATGATGGTGTCCAACCCGATCATTCGTTTTAACTGCGCGGTCAGTTTCACCGGCACGAATCAATCCGTACTTGAAACAATCTTGAGACAAACTGCAGTCGGCACAAAATGTGACGATCTGCGCAGCTCGCGAGGGACCGGGGTCCTGTTTGACCACCCGCGGTGGGTCTGCAAGGCTCCTTGCCAGCGTTCGGGACTTCGGGGGACTCATGCTCAGGTGGAAGGTCGGAGATGTGAAGATCACGCAGCTGGTGGAGCTGACCACAGCTTCCCTCGGCCCACATCTGCTGCCCCAGGCTACGCCGGAGGCCCTCGGTCAGCTGCCCTGGCTCGCACCCTTCCTCGATGACCGGGGCCGTATTGTGCTTTCCATGCACAGCCTCATCATTGAGTCCGCCGGGCAGTGCCTCATGGTCGACACCTGTATCGGTAACGACAAGGTGCGCAGCTACCCGAAATGGAACCTCATGCAGTCCGACTATCTTGAGCGTCTTGAAGCCGCCGGCTATCGACCGGATCGCTTCGATACGGTGCTCTGCACGCACATGCATGTTGATCATGTGGGCTGGAACACGCGCCTCGTCGACGATCGCTGGGTGCCCACCTTCGCCAACGCCCGCTATCTTTACGCCGAGGAGGAATGGGCGCACTGGCGCGTTGAGCCCCAGGAGTACGGGCCGGTGATTGAGGACTCGGTGCAACCGATCTTTGATGCAGGCCTGGCTGACCTCGTTGCCGGCGACCACACGGTGACCGACGAGGTGCGCCTTGAGCCGACGCCCGGACATACGCCGGGGCACGTCAGCATCCACATCCGCTCCCGCGGCGAAGAAGCCGTGATCACCGGCGATATGATTCACCATCCCTGCCAGATCGCTCACGCGGACTGGTCGAGTACGGCCGATTGGGATCCAGCCATGAGTGCGGACACCCG
>JBCDDI010000669.1:0-1952 GCA_039180365.1 Pseudomonadota bacterium | reverse complement strand
TTCGAAGCGGTGCCGCCGTTGTATGACGTCACCGCGGTCGTTCACATAGCTGAAGTCGATGCGCTGGCTACCACTGCCGTAAAGAATGGCGTCGCGGTGTTTCTTCTTAAGGTCCTTGTAGGGGGATTCCACATCGAAGCCGTAGTGGTCGGCGAGGGAAGTCAGCATGTGGAAGTAGTAAACGTTGCGTCGGTCCCAGCCACGGATGGCGCCCTCAGCAAGGGTCAGATCCTCGTCGGCAACAACCAGGTCCGGATCGAAGAACTGCTTGATGCCAAGACCGTCGCACTCCGGGCAGGCGCCGGCCGGATTGTTGAAGCTGAACATGCGCGGTTCAAGCTCGGGGATCGAGTAGCCGCAGACGGGGCAGGCGAAGCGGGCGGAGAAAATGAGCTCATCCGCTGCTTCAGCGTCCTCATCCATATCGGCCACCCTGGCCAGTCCGTCGGTAAGCTCCAGGGCGGTCTCGAAAGACTCGGCCAGGCGCTGCTGCACGTCATCGCGCACCCGGAGCCGGTCCACGACGGCCTCGATGGTGTGCTTCTTGTTCTTATCGAGGGCCGGGGCTTCGTCGAGGTCGACGACGATGCCGTCGATGCGGGCGCGGATGAAGCCATTGCTCCTGAGCTCGGAGAACACGTGCAGATGCTCACCTTTCCGTTCGCTCACGACCGGCGCCAGGATCATGACCCGCCGGTCCTGGCGCTGCGCCATGACCTGGTCGACCATCTGGCTCACGGTTTGTGCGGCCAGCGGTTCATCGTGATCCGGACAGCGCGGCTCGCCGACCCGGGCGAACAGCAGGCGCAGGTAGTCGTAGATTTCGGTGATGGTGCCGACCGTGGAGCGGGGATTGTGCGAGGTGGATTTCTGTTCGATGGAAATCGCCGGGGAGAGCCCTTCGATGTGGTCCACATCCGGTTTCTCCATCATGGAGAGAAACTGCCTCGCATAGGCCGACAGCGATTCCACGTAGCGCCGCTGACCTTCCGCATAGAGCGTATCGAAGGCGAGCGATGATTTACCCGAACCGGAAAGCCCCGTGATCACCACGAGCTTGTCCCTGGGAATCTCCAGGTTCACGTCCTTCAGGTTGTGGGTGCGCGCCCCCCGGACTGAAATGCTGTCCAATGTGTCGTCCTTTACGCTTGAGCGGGGAAACCAGCCAACATAACGGCATGGCTTCTGCGGGGCAAGCTGACCCAGCGGCTGGCGCTGCACGCCTCCTGACAGGGGGCGTCAGCTGTCGTGATTTCGGGGTGATTTCCGAGCTGGCAGCGGCGAATCACTCTGACGTGGCTGCTGCCGATGCAGTATATTGGCGCGGCTGCGAGGGTCGCTATCAGCGCCTCGCGCAGGTTCGCAACCGCCTGAACCAGACAGCTCGACAGCGGGCGCCGCGGAACAGGCCAACAGAATTGAATAGCCGGCCCCGCAGAGGGCCTCGGAAGGACTGCACATGGCTCGGGGCATCAACAAAGTCATTCTTATCGGCAATCTGGGTCGAGACCCGGAAACCCGCTACTCCCAGGGGGGCAATCCGGTCACCAACTTCAGCGTCGCGACCAGCGAATCCTGGCGCGATCGCCAGTCCGGTGAACAACAGGAGCGCACCGAGTGGCACAACGTCGTCTGCTTCTCCCGCCTCGCGGAGATTGCCGGCGAGTACCTGAAAAAAGGCTCCAAGGTTTACATCGAAGGCAGCCTGCGCACGTCCAGCTGGGAGCAGGACGGGCAGAAGAAGTACCGTACTGAAATCATGGCCCGGGAGCTGCAGATGCTCGACTCCCGAGGCGGGATGGGCGGCGGTGCGCCAACGGGTTTTGAGAACCAGGGGTCCAGCGCGGCCTACGGTGGTCCACCGGCTCAGAGCTCGAGCAATGCGGCGACGCTGTCGGACGACGACTTCGACGACGATATACCCTTTTAAAGTCCGCCGAAGGCGGACTTTG
>JBCDDI010000668.1:0-1956 GCA_039180365.1 Pseudomonadota bacterium | reverse complement strand
GACGACGCCGGAGCGCCTGAGTACCCTCGTTGGCAGTCCCTTGACGGTCTGGCCGCTGCTGCCGGCCGACCGCCTTGACCACTACCGCCGGGGGGCTCCAGTGCTGGAAGACATGGAGGCGGAGTTCCGCCGTCTGTTTGGCCGCACGCCAGACGAGCCGCTGCCGGATCTATCTAAGTTCCCGGAATTTCTCGCCGAGTTTGAATCCCCACCGGGCACCTATTTCGATGCTTTCCCGATTCTTGTGATGACCAGCGAATCCCTGAAAACGCTGGCTGGCCGAGCCCCGGAGCAGCAGTTCCACGTCGATCGCTTCCGGCCCAATCTGCTCGTTGACACCGGATCCAACGCCGACTATCCGGAGCGCGACTGGCCGGGCAAAAACCTCATCGTCGGCGAAGCGGAGCTCAGCATCACCATGGACTGCCCGCGCTGCGTCATGACCACTCACGGCTTCCGGGAACTGCCTCAGGATCCGGGCATCATGCGGACGCTCGTCAAAGAAAACGGCGGTGACCTGGGTGTGTACGCAACGGTGAGCAAGCCGGGCCGCGTGCGCCTCGGTGATACCGTGACGCTGCGCTGAGGCGCCAGAGCTGCCGCCAGCGAAACGGACCGTGACAGGAAAACAAACGCACAGGTTGGAAGATTAAGGAACAGCGAATGCAAGTGGTTTCCGTCAACGTCGGCAAGGCGCGGCGACTTGAAGGCAGGAGCTTCAAAGGTCAAACGGGCATCATCAAAGAACCCGTCTCAGGGTCGGTGAGCATCGGTGAGCTTGGTCTCTCCGGCGATGCAATCATCAACGGCAAGTACCACGGCGGACCCGACCAGGCCGTTTATCTGTATCGTTCTGAGGACTATGCCTGGTGGTCCGAGGAACTTGGCCGCGAGATCGGTCCCGGCACCTTTGGTGAAAACCTGACGGTCAGCGGGCTACCTGCGCCGGGTATCGCCGTTGGCACACGCCTTAACTTTGAGAGTCTCAGGCTTGAGGTCACGGCCCCAAGAATTCCCTGCAATACGCTCGCACAGCGCATGGACGATCCAAAGTTTGCCAAGGCGTTCATCCGTGCGGAGCGGCCCGGGATCTACTGTCGGGTCCTCACGCCCGGCAGCATCGAGACCGACGCGACTTTCAGCCTCGACGCCAGCGCCGCGAGCGGCGTAAGCACCCTCGATATGTTTCGCGGTGCCTATCGCAAGCTCGACCGCGATGCGCTCGAGCGCTTTCTCGCCGCGCCGATCGATGTGCGCTCCCGGACCGACTACGAAGAACAACTCGCCCGGCTCTGACCGGCAACATCAAGGAAACCACCATGATCAGAACCCTGCTTACCGCGGCGCTGCTCGCTCTGCTCGGGGCCTGCGGCTCGAACGCACCCATCAGTTCCGCGGACCCGACCTTCGACTTCACAGCAATCCGAACCTATGACTTCGTCCCCCATGCGGGAACAGACGGTAACGAGTATCAATCCCTGGAAACCAGCTATCTGCGTAACGCCATGACCCGGGAACTGGAACGCCGCGGCCTCACTCACAGCGACAGCAACCCCGATGTGATGGTGAACTTCGCCATCCAGACGCAGGAGAAAGTGCGTTCTTACTCAGTCCCGCGGACGGGCTACGTGGGCGCCTACGACTACTACGACGACATTTACTACGACGGTTGGGGCGTTACCCATCAGACGCGCATCGACCAGTACACGGAGGGCACCCTGAAGATCGACCTGATCGATCACCAGGCCCGGAAACTCGTGTGGCAGGGCTCGGCCAGCGGCCGCCTCACCCGGGAAATGCTGGCGAACGCCCAGGAAACGCTCGACTTAACGGTCGTCGAGATCATGGAGCAGTTCCCGCTACCGGCGCCGGAAGCCGCCACACCCTAGCTCTCTACCCGCTAGGGGCCCTGATCCGGTCGCGGACGCACCGGCGGGCCTTTAAGTTCAAGCCGGT
>JBCDDI010000667.1:0-1976 GCA_039180365.1 Pseudomonadota bacterium | reverse complement strand
CTGGGTCACCCCTTCAAAGCGGGGCCCATGATCTAGAACCGGGAGAACAGCTTGCCAAGCTTCAGAGACTCCCGCTCGAAGCGCAGCCAGTCTTTCCGGAATTTCCCGCGCAGGTCTGCCGCCCGGCGTCGCTCGAGTCGAATGAGGCTTTCAAAGGCCCGTCGTTCACGCCGACCGCGTGCTTTGGTTGCCCGATAGGCGCTGAGCTCCGCCTCGGCGACGCAGGCATCCTGATGATCGCCCAGGTGGTTCTGCAGGCGCCGAAGGGCCTTTGTTGCTTTGGCGAGCTCGTCACCGTAGGGGCCGTCGAGGATCTCGAGGCCGTAGCGAAGCTTTTTGATGCGGATTCTCAACCGGTGGTATGCCTCGGCCTTGGAGCCTTCGTGGATCCGACGGCCGGCCCGCCGGATCTGCACGAGCCGGTGCGGGACGTAGTGATGCGCAAAGGCCCGGATGCTGACGGTGCGTTCTTCGCGATGTTCCTCCAGTGCCTGCTGCAGGGTGCAGTAGCTCGAAAGGAACCGCCGATAGCGGCGGCTGTCCAGTGAGTTTCTCAGACAGCGCCGCGCCTTGCGCCGCTGCGAGAGCAGGTGACGTTCATAGGCGGAGAGCGTGTCGTGCAGACTGCCTGGAAGCTGTGCCCGATAGGCTTCCAGTTGCTCAAGGTGTACGTCCATGTCGCGCACGGCGCCGAGCACGCTGCCGAGCCATCGGGCTTCCTGAGCGAGGGAGGCAGCGGCCCGTTTCGGAAGAACGCTGCGGAAGGTGCGTAAGGCCGCCCGTACCCGACGCGTGGCCACGCGCATCTGGTGTACGCCTTCGTTGTGCAGGCCCTCGTAGGCCACGGTTTCGTAGGCCGTGAGGCAGTCGAGCTGTTCGTGGAAGTAGTTGGCCGCAAGGCGCACCCAGTCATCGTCCGGCGTCATGAGATGACGCGCGCCGCCGCCGCAGAGCGGGGTGTCACTGCAGGCGAAGTGCCCGCGGTGGAACTTGCTCGCCCGGGAACGGGCCAGCGCCGGCTGTGCTTCCAGAACGCTGGCACAGCGGGCAAGGAGATCCGTGCTGCCTTGCTTTAACTCGCCTTCGAATTCCACGTAACGCAGGCGTTCCGGTTCGCCTACCCGCACCCGATCCATAACGAGCTCGATGGCACCGCGTGGATAGTCCTGGTGGGTGAGCCGGTAAGAGGCCCGCTTGTTGTTCTGGCTGAAAATCGGCTGCAGCTTGGCTGAAGCGGGCAGATAACGCCGGAGCAACTCGAGCACCGGACCGTCTTCCAGCGTTCCGAGATCGGGTGCGTCATGAAGCGTGGTCTGCTCGATTTCGCGCCGTTCGAAAAGCCCTTCATCGGTGGATTGGGCGAGCTGCTTGCAGGTGAGCTCGAGGGCCATGCTCTTATGCCGGCAGCGCAGCGACCAGCCGGCGTTGCGCAAACGCTCATCGGCGGTGTCGAAGTAGACATCGTGAACGATACGCGTACTCTGAGGCTGAATCTGAAAGCCAGCCCAGACCAGATCCTGCTGCAGGCGGCGCAACGCTTTACCCGGCTTCTTCCCCGGGGCGAGCAGATACTTGGTCTCCAGTTCTTTCATCAAAGCGTCACGATCGGATCGGCCAGTATAGCGAGGTATCCATGGACATTCGTGCAGATCTCAAGCTTGAAGCCCGGCTGCGGCCGGAGGAATGGGAGTGGGTGGATTCTCCGCAGCCCGGGGTACGTCGGGTCATGCTCGACCGGGTGGGTGACGAGGTGGCGGTGGCCACCAGTTTCGTGCGCTACGACGCCGAGTCCCGCTTTCCAGGCCATGGCCACGAGAAAGGCGAGGAGTTCATCGTTCTCGAAGGTGAGTTCGGGGACGAACACGGCCGTTTTCCGCCGCTTTCCTACGTGCGCAATCCGCCGGGATCGCACCACGTGCCCTTCAGCGACCCGGGCTGCCTGATCTGGGTAAAACTGCGCCAGTTTCAGAACGATG
>JBCDDI010000666.1:0-1979 GCA_039180365.1 Pseudomonadota bacterium | reverse complement strand
GTTCTATGGCTGAGGAACTCTGAGCTTATCCTAAATGAGAATCATTATCAATAACTGGGAGGCTGAGAGGCTCGCTGGGTGTCCAGGCAGCGCAGTCCACGCCGCTCCGCTACCATGCGCACGGTTTGAGGCGGGGTGCTAACGCCGCCTGCGAGGATTGAGTAACAACCCGATAGGCTTTTCACAGCCACAGGAGCAGCGAAGATGCAGGAAGGACGATGGCAGGTTTACCTGTCCGGTGAGATTCACACGGACTGGCGGGAGCAGATAGCCCGGGGCACCGCGGCTAAATCGCTGCCTGTGGATTTCACCAGTGCCGTTACCGTTCATGAGGACAGTGACGATTGCGGCGTGCGGATCCTTGGCGTGGAAACGGAAGGATTCTGGAAGGACCACAAAGGGGCGAAAGTGAACGCGATCCGCACCCGCACGCTCCTCGAGCAGGCTGATCTGGTTGTCGTTCGTTTTGGCGACAAGTACCGACAGTGGAATGCGGCTTTTGATGCGGGTTTCGCCGCTGCCCTTGGCAAACCGATTGTCACACTCCGCGACGATGCCTTAACCCACCCCATGAAAGAAGTGGACGCCGCAGCACTTGCCGTGGCCACGACGCCGGAGCAGGTGGTCTCGATTCTCGACTATGTGATCACCGGCAATCTGGTGCAGCAGACCGGCTAGCCCTCACCTTGGATCCTGTGACTCAGGGCGCTCTTGGCGCAGCCTTCGCGCAGAGTGCGGCGACCCGCGAGAAGACCGGCGCTTTCGCCGTTGCCGGTCTCGTCGGCGGCCTGGCGCCCGATCTCGATGTGCTGATCCGTTCTGAGACGGATCCACTGCTCTACCTTGAGTTCCACCGCCAGTTTACCCATTCACTGGCCTTTATCCCCGTGGGCGCTGCGCTCTGCACAGCGGCCGTTTACTGGCTGCTGCGTAAACGCCTGAGCCTCGCTGAGACCTACTTCGCCTGCCTGCTTGGCTACGCCACTCACGGACTCCTCGATGCCTGCACGAGCTATGGCACGCAGCTTTACTGGCCGTTCTCGGATGAGCGGCTTGCCTGGAATCTGCTCCCAGTGGTTGATCCGCTGGTCTCACTGCCGCTCCTTGCCCTTGCGGGGCTCGCCGCTCTGACAAGGCGACCGATGCTGGCTCGCCTGGGTGTTGCCTGGGTACTGGCGATGGTGCTCCTCGCCAGCTGGCAGCAGCATCGGGTGGAAGCTGCGCAACAGGCGGTCGCACAGGCTCGCGGGCATGAGCTTACGAAGGCTCTCGTGAAGCCGAGCTTCGGCAACCTGCTCCTCTGGAAGTCGGTTTATGAACATGAACGCGCTTACTATGTGGACGCGTTTCGCGCCGCTCAGGACCTCAGCCTCTGTCCCGGTGAGCAGACTCAGGCGCTCAGGTTGCCTCAGGATTTACCCTGGCTCGATAAGCGCCAGCGGCAGGCCGACGATCTCGAACGCTTCCGCTGGTACTCGGACGATTGGCTGGCCCTTGATCCGGAAGAGCCGCATACAGTCGTAGACGTCCGCTACTCCTCAGTACCGAATCAGCTTGGGGCCCTGTGGGGCCTGCAGCTCGACCCCGCTGCGGCGGCGACTGACCGAGCCCGCTACCTGGTTTTTGAAGACCGCCGAACCCGCGACACCCGGGAGTTGCAGGCGCTCCTGGGTGGCGCCGGATGCGAGCCAGTCACGGCGATCCTTGAGCCAGTCCCTTAAGCCGGCTTGTCTGGCGGGACGGCAAGCCTCTATGCTCAAGTGCTTGCCTTGAACACTCTGCCGTTCTTCGAACGCTTCAGAACAGTCTCCGAGAACGTCTTGAAGTCGTCGTAGGAGCCGGTGTCCACGGCCTTTTGCATCTGGTGCAGAAGGTTGGCGCCCCAGGCGTGGGTCTCTCCCTTGCGCCGGAACTTGTGGAGCCCGCCGATCGGCAGCGCCTCCGCCGCGCCGCGAAAGGCGCGGGCGTGGATCTCGGCG
>JBCDDI010000665.1:0-1979 GCA_039180365.1 Pseudomonadota bacterium | reverse complement strand
GTTCAGGAGTTCGTGGATAACTCCCTGGGTGAGGCGGGGATGGCCCGCTCCGTGGTAGTCGCCACGCCCTCGGACCATCCGCCGCTCATGCGCATCCATGGCGCGCTGATTGCCACCAGCGTTGCCGAGTACTTTCGTGACCAGGGTTACCACGTGCTGCTGCTCATGGATTCACTGACCCGCATCGCCCAGGCGCAACGGGAAATTGCCCTTGCCATCGGCGAACCCCCGGTCACAAAGGGCTATCCGCCGTCGGTCTTCGCAGCGCTGCCGGAACTCTGCGAGCGTGCGGGAAACGGATCTCCTGAGCAGGGATCGATAACAGCCATCTACACGGTCCTCACAGAAGGGGACGATCAGAACGATCCGGTGGCGGATGCGGCGCGGTCGATCCTCGATGGCCACATTGTACTGTCGCGGAAACTGGCGGGTGCCGGCGTTTTCCCAGCCGTGGACGTTGAGGCATCGGCGAGCCGGGTTATGAATCAGATTGCCTCCGAGCGGCAGCTGCAGCTGGCGCAGGCCTACCGGCAGATCTATGCGACCTACACGGAGAATCAGGATCTCATCAACGTTGGCGCCTACAGTGCGGGATCCGATCCTGACATCGATCTTGCCATCAGGCTCTGGCCCGCGCTGCGTGGCTTTCTCATGCAGGGCCTCGATGAACCGGCACGCATGGATGAATCCCTCGCGGCGCTCGAAGCCCTCTTTACCTTAACGCCAGAAGGCGAGGAGCCTGTAGATGGCGACCGGTAAGCGACGCTCGGACCGTATGCGGTCCATTGAACACCTGTCTCAGCGCGAGGCGCACGACCTGGCCGGGCAGATGGAGCGTCAGGCGGAGGCTTCGCGAGCGGCGGAAGCACGGCTTCAAGAGCTCACGGAGTATCTGAACGGCTACGTCGCCGAGCGCGCAGAGAAAAGTCAAAGCGGCGGTGTGAGTGCCATGCAGCTGACCGAGTCGCATCTGTTTCTCGAACGTCTGAAGGAAGCGGTCAGCCTTCAGGAGCGGGTCGTTGAGCAGGCCCGGAGTGCCCTGGAAGCGGCTCGGGCCCGCTGGATTGCGCAGCACGTGCGAACGACGGCGCTCGGCTCCGCCGTGCATCGCTTCGAGGAAGAAGAATCCCGGGAGGCAGCCCAGCGGGAGCAGCGTTTGCAGGATGAGATTGCCGCGCGCTACCACAAGCCGCGCGTCGAAGAATAAAGCGTCCGCCTCGCGAAGAGTCAGGGCTCCTGGACCCAGACCAGGGCTTCCGGTTCGTCGAGGAAGGCGCGCAGCGTGACAGGAGCGTCCCTTCCCTCACACAGCGCAATGGCGATCTTCGCGATGAGTTCCACGTCTTTGCTGATGAGGAGCGCCGTTCTACCACCGGCCCGGAGGTCCATGATTTCGCCGAAGGCGTGGTTGACGTTGAGGATGTCTTCGCTGGACAACACCGTTGGGTCCGCGCCGCGGAGATCCCAGAGAATGCGCTGATAGCGGGACCAGACGTCCTGAAAACGGGTGGCGTAGGCAGTCACAAAGGCCAGCGTCGCCGGACCGGCCACGACAACCC
The DNA here is from genome assembly GCA_039180365.1 of Pseudomonadota bacterium. GTDB lineage: Bacteria > Pseudomonadota > Gammaproteobacteria > Pseudomonadales > Azotimanducaceae > SZUA-309. The sequence continues at coordinate 420 of JBCDDI010000665.1, read as the reverse complement.
GCAGCAGGCCATCCTGCTCCTCGTGGCTGATAGTAGGTTCCTTTCCATCTGTTTGACTGTCCATCGTCAAACCCGTAAGTCCATGTTTCCTAAAGGAGTATGGCAGCCGGCCGAATACCCTCCAATTGCTTTCGGCGCCTTGTTTGGCGTTCTGTGGGTGACATCACAGTTCAGAATTTCCCGTCTCAAGATGCCGCTTCAGCGGTCGATAGGGTGCCTGACGGCCAGTTTTGGTCAGTTAACTGGTTGACCGTGGTGTCGGCCGTATATGCATGCTGGGAGAAGGAGTCAGGCAGTGGATCTCGCCACTCTCATAGGGCTGGTCGGCGCCATGATCGTTGTTGCGGCAACGATCATTGTGGGCGGTCAGCCGGTGGTGTTCATCAACGTACCGTCGATGATCATCGTGCTGGGCGGCAC
>JBCDDI010000664.1:0-1980 GCA_039180365.1 Pseudomonadota bacterium | reverse complement strand
CGGTTCCGTTGACGCGCTGCGCGACGCTGGAAGGTGCGGGCGTACTTGGACCAGGCCTTTAAGCCGCTGAATTTCTATGGAGTCGACTCAGGTGCTACACTGCCGGGCTTTCTTCGTGATTCACCGCTCAGGAAGCTGGATGCTCCGTCGACCCCTCAGGACTGGCCTTGGCTTTCTCGTTTTGTGCTTTGCGCTCAGCGCATGGGCCGAGGATGAGCTGTGGGTGGCCGTCGGCAGCTATCGCAACTTCAGCGATGCAGAGACAGCCCGCGGGCAGGCCTTTGCAAGCCTCGCCGAGTCTTTCTCTATCAGAGAAGTGGAAACTGATTCCGGACGCTGGTTTCGAGTGGTTGCCGGTCCCTACCTGACTCCGGAGATCGCAAACCACATGCTCGGGGAAGCGCAGCGGAATGGCTTCGCGAGCGCCTGGGTATTGCAGGAAACGTCCGGGCAGGCGGCTATGCCTGAAGTCATAAGCTACGCGGCTGCGAGTATTGACGATCCTGTGTCGGAAGTGCGCCTGCCGGATACGGACGATACCTATCGCGACGACATTCGCGAAAGTCGGATTAACTATCGCGTGCCGACTACTGAGCCGATGGACATTCCCGGCTTCAATGCGCCGGTCAGGCCGGATGAAGAGAAAGAGCATCAGCTGATCAACGAGGCGCCTGAGGAATACGATCTGCATCGCCTGAAGCGCAAGCAGGCAGCCATAGACTGGGACAGCCCCTTCCTCCTTGCCAGCACCAGCGCCGTGGTGCTGGCAGCAGCGCTGGAAGCCAATGAGGCCGCTCGCGTTGCCCCTTCTGTTGCAGCGGACGTCGAATTAGAAGCCGCTGATGAGGCGAAACGACTCGCTGATGAAGCGGAACAACTCAATCCGGAGACCTTTCTGCCGCCGAACGGCGTGGCTGTGCAGGTTTATCAGGATGAGCCCCTCGTTCTGCAGCAGTGGAATCACAAGCAGGCAGACGTGACCATCGACGGGCGTCTGGATGAAGCCGTCTGGCGGGACGCCATGGCAGTGAACCAGATGCGAGTCACGGAACCGGACACGCTGGTGAAGCCGCGCTATGACACGGAGGTGCGGCTTTTCTACACGGAGCGGGGTGTCTACGTATCGTTTGATATGGAGCAGCCTGCGGACACGCTCGTTAAGCGCCTCTCGTCTCGCGACAATCGGGACGTGAAACGGGACTTTGTGTCCTTCACCCTCGACACGTCCGGTTCAGCGCGCTACGCCTACTGGATGACGCTGGCCCTGGGTGACACCCAGATGGATGGAACGGCGCTGCCGGAGCGGCAGTTCTCCTCGAACTGGGATGGTGCCTGGTGGGGCGCTACCACAGAAACGGAGCGGGGCTGGTCTGCGGAGTTTTTTGTGCCCTGGTCGCAAATGACCATGCCAGCCCAGGAAGCAGACGGACGGCGCCGCCTCGGCTTCTACAGCTCACGTATTGTCGCGCACCTCGACGAACGTTGGGCCTGGCCGGCGCTGCCTCGATCGCAGCCGAAGTTCATGAGTGCCTTCCAACCGCTCGAGGTCCTGGATGTGAACCCGAAGCAGCAGTGGAGCCTGTTTCCCTATGCGGCTTCTACTTTAGATGCTGTGCGCGAGCAGAACGATTTAAAGATCGGCACAGACGTTTTCTGGCGGCCGACGACCAACCTGCAGTTGACGGCGACCTTGAACCCGGACTTCGGCACTGTCGAAGCCGACGACGTGATCGTTAACCTGACCGCCTTCGAGCAGTTCTTTCCGGAGCGACGTCTCTTTTTCCTTGAAGGGCGGGAGATTTTCGAAGCAACGCCCCGGGCCCGGTCGAACGATCCCGTGACGCTCTTTAACACTCGACGCATCGGCGGCAGCCCACGCATTGCTATCGATGACGAAGACGTTGACGTCCCTCCGGAAGAGGAGGGACGCCCAACAGAACTTTATGGGGCGGCGAAAGTTACCGGCCAGGTGGGTGGTCT
>JBCDDI010000663.1:0-1984 GCA_039180365.1 Pseudomonadota bacterium | reverse complement strand
TAGCTGCCGAGGTCGCCATAGCCGAGATCATCGGCCATGAGCACCACAAAGTTCGGCGCCGGCTCGGCGCCGCGGACACCAGGCGCCAGCGCAAGGAACAAACCGAGGCATCCGAGGAGCCACAGCGCATTTTTCGGCATCGGCAACATTGGCTCAGTTCAGCTTCACAAGCATCTTTCCGAGGTTCTGGCCGGTGAACAGCCCCTCGAAGGCGAGCGGCGCCTGCTCAATACCATCGAGAATCGTCTCGTCATAGGTCACCTGCCCGTCCCTGATCCAGCCGGATACGTCGCGGACGAAGTCGTCGCGGGCATCGGCGTAGTGGCTGACGATGAAACCCTGGAATCGGAGCCCGAGGCCGATGGCCATGCTCAGATTCACCGGACCCGGGCGCGGGGTGGTGTCGTTATAGGTGGCGATGGCACCGCAGAGCGCAAGTCGGCCAAAGGGGCGCATGTGGAAGATGGCCGCCTCGAGATGATCTGCACCGACGTTGTCGAAGTAAACGTCCAGTCCATCGGGAGCACCTTCACGGAGGTGATCGAGGAGCCTGCCCTCGTGATAGTTGAAGGCATAGTCAAAGCCGAGCTTATCCGTGAGGTGCGCGACCTTGTCATCACTACCGGCGCTGCCGAGCACGCGGCAGCCTTTCACCTTGGCAATCTGACCAGCCAGGGACCCGACGGCGCCGGCAGCACCGGAAACAAATACGGTCTCACCGTCCTTCAGGCTCGCCGCATTAAAGAGTCCCACGTAAGCCGTCATACCCGGCATTCCGAGCACCCCGAGATAGGCGGAGAGTGGCGCGAGCTCGGCGTCAACCGGCTGCAGCTGATCGGCCGGGGCCACAAAGGCTTCCCGCCAGCCGAGACCGCTCTGCACAAAACTCCCGACGGGCAGGGAATCACTGGCGGAGGCAACAACTTCGCCAACGGCGCCGCCATCGAGCACCGCACCCAGCGCAAAGGGCGGCGTGTAGGACTTGCGGTCATACATGCGCCCTCGCATGTACGGATCAACGCTCATGTAGTGGTTCCGCACCAGAACTTCGCCGGGGCCAGGGTCCGGCACTGCCACTTCGGCGAGCTCGAAGTGTTCGCTTGTGGGTGGCCCGACAGGTCGGGATTTCAGGCGGATCTCGCGGCTGATGGTCAAGGTGCTCTCCTGAGACTGATTCTAGAATAGATCTACTTTATCTATATATTTCAGTAATTTGCGCGGTATTTCCGCATTCACTATTACTCGTGTTCCGTCGCTGCACAGGGATCACAGCGGACATCACGAACAGGCTCCATGGCCGCCAGCGTCGCCACCCAGTCCCGGAACCGAACACCGTCTACCGACGTGTTATAGAACTCGGGACGCGCCAGGATTGTGTGAGAATCACCGGGGCCGATGTAGGAACGGAAGTTGTCTACCTCGCGGCGGATGTCGGCCTGATTGAGCAACAGCAGTTCCAGCAGCGTGCTCGTCTCAGAACCACCCAGCGCAAGAAAACGCTTCTGCACGGCGTCTTCGGCCGCATCATAGGCGGCGAAGAGAATGTCCGGTCGCGCCCTGGCCGCTTCGATGTAGAGCAGCTCGTAGGTGAAGTCAGACTCTGCCAGACCTTCGAAGGGCTCGTGCTTCGCCGCCAGGTAATCGAGGGTCCCCCAGCGGTCCATGCGCAGGGTGCTTGTTTCGGCGCTGCGCCGATAGCCACCGGCGGCGTCACCGAGCTGTGCGACGGCCGCATCCGTGTAATGCTCGGCGACCTGCCAGGCGTAGTAGGGAGATGGAATCGACCCAGCGCTGGAGCCGGTCACGAAAATTCTCTCCGGCGCCGAATAATTCGCGTAGGTCCAGTCAAGGACCGCCTCGGCGTTAACAAAACCGCGATGATGGATCGTCAGCGGTAGCGCCAGGCTCGGCGTGTCTTCGCTCGCTTTACCCGCTACCGCCTCGTAGACCGTATCCCGATCGCCCATATGGATGTCCGCCGTGC
>JBCDDI010000662.1:0-1989 GCA_039180365.1 Pseudomonadota bacterium | reverse complement strand
CCGTCGGCCACCCCGTCGAGCTCGTCACAGGCCGCGTTGACGGCAGCGCCGAGGGCGGGCAGCTTCGCTGGAGGGAGATAGCTTTCCGGTTCCGCCAGCGTTGCCAGCGAATACCAGAGGTGAGCGCCGGCGTAGAAGCGGGTCCAATCGTTGGCAGGATTGCCAACCAGGAGGCCGTCGTAGTCGTCCGGGTAGCGTTGCGCTTCCATGAGCCCCTGCTGGCCGCCCTTGGAACAGCCCGTGTAGTAGGCAAAGTCGTGGCGCCTGCCATAGTAGGCGGCGGTAATGGCTTTGCCCTGTACCGTTGCCAGATGCAGCGCCCGGTGCCCGAAGTCTTCGATGAGGTCGGGCCGCCCGGAAGCCCAGGAAGCATCAAAGGGTACGTCGCTCGTGGTGTGGCCGGTGTCAGTGCTCACGGTTGCTGAACCGCGGTTGAGGGCGTAGGCCATGCTTGCATAGCTGATGGAACCGGCCATGCCGCCGTTACCGACGCCATTGAAACGTCCCGTCCAACCCTCGATTGGCAACCACACCTCGAAGTTTACGGCCGGTTCGCTCGTCGCCTCGACCCGGCAGAAGGCAGGAAGCTCGAAGGTGTTTGCGCCGCCCGGTGCAGCAGTTGGGGCGTTGAAAGTACCGGCCGGGACCAGCGCCGCTGCGGTGATTTTCGTTGCCGGGAGGTCCAGATCACTCAGCGTTGCGCAGCGTGCTGCGCCGTCAACGCCTGACGCTGCGGCGGGTGTCTTTTCCGCGGCTGCCGCGGCGGGAGCTGCCAGGGTGAGGAGCGTGGCTGCCAGCAACGCGATGACGCCCGGCGGAAAGCGCCATCGGCTCGTCAGCCGTCCGCTGGAGAGAAATGCGGTCGTCATTGGCTGCTCCCTGCTCGTCCTGTTCGCGCTAAGGCAACAATACTGATTTGCTGCCTAGGCTGTCGCCTTGCGAACGGCCGGCAGTACGTCCGTCAGATAGGCGTCCAGGGCTTCTTCATGCCAGGGCGCGCGGAGCGCAATGTTAATTTCATCGGCACCGGCGGCAACGTATTCCATGATCCGGTCAACGGCTTCGTCGGGTTTACAGAGCAGAGCACCCTCTGCCGTGCGCTCGGCCATCTCTCCCCAGTCGGCGCGGAGCACCTCCCGTTGTCGGGCGATATCCATGTCCGAGAGGCCCAGGTTGAACATGATGTTTGCTGCCCGCTTCAGAGACTTCGGTTCGCGCTCGGCTTCCTCGCACCAGACATTCAGGACGTCGTTGACCCGTTTGAATTCCTCGGGCGACAGGTAAGCGGCGTTCCAGCCGTCGGCGTGGTCGGCGACAATCTTCAGGGTGCGCTTTTCGCCCACGCCGCCGATCCAGATCGGCAGGCGATCCTGCACCGGGCGTGGGAAGCAGCTGGCGTCATCCACCTGGTAGTGGATGCCGGAAAAGGTGGTTCGTTCTTCCGTGAGCATGCGTCGGATGATCTGAGCGGCTTCTTCGAGCATATCGAGGCGAGTGCCGATATCCGGGAAGGGGTAGCCGTAGGCGCTGGCTTCCCAGATGTGCCAGCCGGCGCCGATGCCAAGCTCGAAGCGACCGCCGCTGATGTGATCAAGCGTGGTGGCCGCCTTGGCGAGGAGGGCGGGGTTGCGATAGCCCACGTAGAAGACGAGGCAGCCGATGCGGGCATGTTCGGTTTCCGCGGCCAGGGCGCCGAGCGTCGCCAGCGCCTCAAAGTGTGGCTCCGTGCCGCCCTTGGGCGGTGCTTCATAAAAGTGGTCCCAGGCAGAAATCCAGTCGACCCGACTTGCGTCCAGCTTGCGCCAGAGCGCGCGCATCTCGTCCATGGCCATGTTCTGTTGGCCCACGTGGACACCCAGTGAGATACTCATCGACCCCTCTCGTTAACATCAAAAGCGAGGCCCGGAGCATAGCGCGAGGGCCGCGGGGAGGGTAGCGAGCCGGTGCAGCACACCAGGACCGCTTCACCGTTATCAGCACAGGCTTGGG
>JBCDDI010000661.1:0-2006 GCA_039180365.1 Pseudomonadota bacterium | reverse complement strand
GGCACATGAGTGCTTTCGGGATAAGCCCTGGCGAAGTCCGCGAGCACCGAATCAACAACGCCCACATCTTCACGCCCGGCTGCGCGAGTGAGGGCCAGGAGCGTCTCATCCTTAAAAGGTCGAAACAGCTCGTCCCGCACCAGGCAGGCCTTCATGAGGGTCCAGGCTTTGCGCGTCTCGCCCCGATCAGCAAGGCGCTGCAGGTAGCGCACCCCGTGCTCGAGGAGCAGCCTTTCGTCCTGAAATTCCTTCAGTCGTTCGTGTATGAAGGGGTCCAGGGTCTCGGGATCTTCCGCCACGAAGGCCTCAAGCTTCTGCACGGCGGTGGCGAAGCTACCAGCGCCGATGTGGGTGTGAATCTCGTGCAGAAGCTGATCAAGGCTGCGCTGTTCTGCTTCAAGGGCTTCCGCGAGCGTCTGTTCCGGGCTCTTCAGGGTCGCCAGATCCAGAGCTCGGCGCCGCGTATAGACGAGAGAACCACTCAGCACATTGGCGAACAGGAAAGCCAGGGCGCTCAGCACGATATGCAGGAGTGAGGAGTTGTAGAGCAGTGTGTGGTGCAAATAGAAAAGACTGCCGCTGACGAGCACGATGAGGAGGGGATAAAACACGTTCAGACCGCCGAGAATGCGGCCCAGTTTTTCGAGCTGGAAGGCGCTGAAGAGCGCATCGTCCAGCATCAGACTCAGCCAGAAAAGCGGCAACAGTAAGCCTGGAAGAACGAGCAACCAGCTCGGATCCGGCCCGTTGTAAAAGTAGAGTACAAAGACCGCGAGATGCACCACGCAGATTTTGAAGCCGCGGCCATCAATGAAGGGATTGATCTCTGTTTCACTGTCGATGGCTTCCTCAAAGAGCCCAAGAGCTGCCTGGTTGAACAGCTTGCGCGCGTACAGCGACAAGGCGCCGAACACGCCATACCAGGCTGGCGCGCCGAGGGTGAGGACCAGCACGCCGACCCAGAAATTCACGTCGGCCCAGGCAGTCCCTGCGAAGGCCAGTAGCGCGTAGGAGAAGAGGGCGAACAGGGCCGTGGTGCGGAACGGCCAGGCGAGGGTTTGCCAGTGCATGCAAAGAGTGTAAAGGTCCCCGCATGGGCAATGAAGGAAACGGCGTTGGCTTTCGGTCAGCGACGGCGCAGGCCGAGCACTTTGCGCCGGCGATCAGTGCTGCGGCAGATGAGATTGAGGCGGCGCGGCAGCTGCCTGCTGCGCTCGTTGCCGCGTTAAAAGGCGCTGGTGTGTTCAGGCAGTTGATCCCACAGTCCCTTGGCGGGCTCGGCTTCGCCCTGCCGGATTTCATTGAAGCCCTCGAGCGTTATGCGCGGGCGGATGCCAGCACCGCCTGGTGCATCTCTCAGGGGTCGGTGATTGCCACGACCAGTCTCTGGCTGCCGGAAGCCTCAGCCCGGGAAATCTGGTCCGATCCCGATGCGGTGGTGGCCAACGGACCACCGCGCAGCGGTGAAGCAGTCCTCGAAGGGGACAACTATCGCGTGACCGGCCACTGGGGTTTCTCCAGCGGTTCAGCACACGCCACCTGGATGCACGGTGCGTTGCGACGAAGCCCGGACGGTGTCTGGCTGGGTGTTTATTTCCCGAAAGCGCAAGCCACCTTCCATGACAACTGGCAGGTGGCAGGCCTCAAAGGGACCAGCAGCCTTGAGTTCAGCGTCGATGCGCTCCCTGTGGAAGGCTGCTACATCTGTGATTTCCGCCAGGCGCCCCTGGACCCGGGGCCGCTCTACCGCATTCCCGTGGCCCTCGTATTTGCCGTCAGCTTTGGTGCTGTTGCCCTTGGCAATGCGCGGGCGGGACTTGATGCCGCCATCGATCTTGCGCAAGGCAAAGTGCCGGGCTACAGCAGCACCACAGTTCGCGACGATCCGGACATGCAGGCCTTCATTGGCGAAGCAGAAATGCGCTGGCGCTCGGCCTGGGCCTTTCTGCGCGAGACCGTGGCAGACGTCTGGTCAGCGCTCGCAGAACAGGAGAGCATTGCTGAAG
>JBCDDI010000660.1:0-2021 GCA_039180365.1 Pseudomonadota bacterium | reverse complement strand
TGCCGTCGTAGCGCCCGCCTCGGGCAACGGCGCTGCCGCGATCCGCGTGGTAGGCGGAGAACACCGGACCATTGTGGTAGCCATAGCCCGTAAGCTCAGCGATGTCGAAACGCAGCGCAACGCCGGGTGCCCGGCCGCTCACCAGATCGGCAAGCTCCTCAAGACGATCGAGCGCCTCGAGTACCGAAGTGCTGATGGCAGCGGGCAGGGCTGCGCCCGCAAAACAGGCTCGCGCCTCCGCCAGAACGCTCTGCTCTCCCATGAGTCCAGGCAGCGCGGTCAGCACAGACGCCCTGGGATGGCCAGCAAGAACCCGGGCAATGTCAGCTTCCGCTTTGTTCTGCATGGCCTCAAAGAGTTCGGCCGATTGGTGCTCGGACAGCTCAAGATCTTTCGTGAGGCTCCGGAAGATGCCCATGTGGCCGAGCACCAAGATCGGTTCTACCAGCCCCGCGCTCGCCAGAACCTCGAGCATCAGGGCCACCACCTCAGCATCCGCCGCCAGGCTCGGCGCCCCGAAGAGCTCGGCGCCGGCTTTCAGCGGCACCCGGCGATCCAGAGAGGATGCGGGGTTCGCAAAAACAACGTTACCGGCGTAACAGAGGCGCTGCACGCCGGTCTCCGGTCGACTGTGTGCATCAACCCGAACGGCCTGTGCTGTCATATCGGATCGCACGCCAAGGAGCCGACCGCTCTGCTGATCAACGGTTTTCAGGGTCTGCAGATCCATGTCCGTGCCTGCACCGACGAGCAGCGCATCGAGATATTCCACAATCGGGGGATCGATGTACTCGTAGCCCCAGCCGTGGAACACGTCCAGGACCCGGCGTCGGGTGATTTCCAGCGCCCAGGCGTCGGGCGGGAGCAGTTCATCAACCCCCGCGGGCAATCTCCAGTTGCGCTTGGTCATGGTTCGCCTGCGGAGGTCCGGCGGAGTGCCCCGAGAGCCGGCAATCAGCGCCGACTCTCAGCACCGACCGGTCAAGGCCCGCCTTCTTCCCCTTTCAGGTACTTGAAGAAAGAGCTGCTGGGATCCAGGACCAGCATATCGCCCTTGTCCTGGAAAACGTTCGCGTAGGCGTTGATGCTGCGGTAGAACTCGTAGAAGTCCGGGTCCTCGCTGTAGGCCTGAGCGTAAATAGATGCCGCTCGCGCGTCGCCATCACCGCGGATCTCCTCAGCTTCCTTGTAGGCGTTGGCCTCAATGACGACCGTCTGCCGGTCTGCATCGGCCCGCACCCCAAGGGCAAGCTCTCTGCCCTGGGCCCGGTATTGCCGAGCCTCAATCTCCCGTTCGGAGTTCATCCGCTCGTAGACAGAAGTAGACACTTCCTGCGGCAGGTCGATACGCTTCACGCGCACGTCAACGACCTCAATGCCGGCGTCTTGTTTCATGACTTCGTTCAGCGAAGAGGTCAGGTCGAACATGAGTTTGTCACGCTCGCCAGAGACCACTTCGTGCATGTCGCGGCTGGAGATCTCGTTCCTGAGCCCCTCGTTGACCCGCTCCTGCAGGAGCCGATTGCCTCGGGCTTCGTCGAAAGAGGTTGCCGTGTAGAAACGCTCCACGTCCGCGATGCGCCACTTGGCGAAGGAATCAACGATGAGCGGTTTCTTCTCGAGGGTGAAATAGGTTTCTGCCTGGGAGTCGAGGGTGAGCACTCGGGCGTCCGCACGCTTCACTTCCTCAGCGATCGGCAGCTTGAAATGCAGGCCGGGCTCAACGTCAGCTTCGACGACGGCCCCGAAGCGCAGCAGGATGGCTCGCTCGGTCTCATGCACGGTGTAGACCGAGTCCATGGCGAGCAGCACCACCAGGGCACCGATCACAATAAGGATGATGTTCTGCAGAGACATGTCGGCCTCCTAACGGTTATCGCGGATGCGCCCGGAGGCCACCCGGTCATTAAGTTCACGAAGAATGGCGTCGGCGATGGAGTCCACCGTCTCACGATTACCTGCCTGCAGGTTCGGCAGCTGCGAGCCGACGCGATCAAGGGGCAGATACATGAGGTTGTTGC
>JBCDDI010000659.1:0-2038 GCA_039180365.1 Pseudomonadota bacterium | reverse complement strand
CGTCAACGCAAGCAGTAGACCGCCAGCTTCAATGCCAGCCCCTGTCACCGCGTGCAGGCGCGGGCGGCTCAAACTGAGATGAACGATCGGTCAAATCGCCGCTGCGGTTTAGACGCCAGCGCAAGTGAGGCCGGCTTGTATGCGGTGCCAGTCCGGCTCAAGCGCCGATGAAAGTCCGGCTCAAGCGCCGGTAAAAGCCTGCAGCCCCGTCTGCGCGCGACCGAGAATCAGCGCGTGAATGTCATGGGTACCTTCATAGGTATTCACCGTTTCCAGATTCATGACATGGCGGATCACGTGGTACTCGTCGGAGATCCCGTTACCGCCATGCATGTCCCTGGCTACCCTGGCAATGTCCAGGGCCTTGCCGCAGTTGTTCCGCTTCATGAGCGAGATGTTCTCGATCGCGAGGCGCCCTTCATCAAGGAGACGTCCCATACGCAGGCAACCCTGCAGACCGAGGGCAATTTCCGTCTGCATGTCAGCAAGCTTCTTCTGCACGAGCTGGTTCGCAGCAAGCGGGCGCCCGAACTGCTGTCGTTCCAGCGTGTAGGTGCGTGCCGCGTGCCAGCAGAATTCAGCCGCCCCCATGGCACCCCAGGCGATCCCGTAGCGCGCGCGATTCAGGCACCCGAAGGGACCGGAGAGCCCTTTCACGTTCGGCAGCAGGTTCTCTTCCGGGACGAAAACATCTTCAAGGACAATCTCCCCGGTTACGGAGGCGCGCAGGCTCATCTTTCCCTCGATCTTCGGCGTGGAAAAACCGTCCATACCCCGTTCGACCACGAAGCCCCGAATCACCCCCTCAAGCTTCGCCCAGACGACGGCCAGATCAGCGATCGGCGAGTTTGTGATCCACATCTTCGCGCCATTCAGAATGAAGCCACCGTCCACAGGCTTGGCGTTGGTCACCATGCTGCTCGGATCGGAGCCGTGGTCCGGTTCTGTGAGCCCAAAGCAGCCAACCCATTCGCCGGTGGCGAGCTTCGGCAGGTACTTTTCCCGCTGGGCCTCGTTGCCGTACTCGTGGATTGGATGCATAACGAGCGAGGACTGCACGCTCATGGCAGAGCGATAACCGGAATCCACGCGCTCCACTTCCCGGGCCATGATGCCGTAGGAGGTGTAGTTCACCCCCGAGCAGCCATATTTGGCCGGCAGCGTGGCCCCGAGCAGGCCAAGTTCGCCCATCTCGTTCATGATTTCGCGATCGAAGGTCTCTTCCCGATTCGCCAGCAGAACCCGTGACATGAGCTTGTCCTGGGCATAATCCCGGGTCGTATCAAGGATCATCCGCTCTTCTTCCGTGAGCTGGTCATCCAGCAGGAAGGGGTCGTCCCAGACGAAGGACTGGCGTGTGTTACTCATGTCGAAACTCTCTGGAATCCGGAAAGGCGCACAGGCTAAAGGAGCCCGTCCGGCACTGCAATCGGGCGCCGGACCGGGCCGTGAAACTGTCCGGCACGGGATTTTCAGCGTTGCTCCGCTCTGCCAGGCAGACGCTGCCGGGGCTATACTCCGCGGCCCTCGCATAACGGATGGACAAGCCGCCATGGCCCTTGATGCCAGCACCCTGAAGCAGTTCACGGATACCCTCGAGCGTTTCGTTAACGAACGTCTCATCCCGCTGGAAGAGCAGGTTTCCCGGGAAGATCGCATCCCACCGGAGGTCATCAAGGAGATGAAGCAGATCGGCCTCTTCGGCATGACCATTCCGGAAAGTTACGGCGGCCTGGGACTCTCGACGGAAGAAGAGTGTCAGGTGGTTAAGGTACTCGGTTGCACGTCCCCGGCCTTTCGCTCAACCTTCGGCACCAATAACGGCATCGGCTCCCAGGGTCTCGTGATGGATGGCACTGAAGAGCAGAAGGCCCACTATCTGCCGCGGATGGCTACCGGAGAGATCATCGGCTCTTTCGCCTTGACGGAGCCGGACGTGGGCTCCGACTCCGGGGCCGTGAAAACGAGCGCCGTCGCCGATGGCGACGACTACGTTCTGAACGGAACCAAGCGTTACATCACCAACGCGCCGGAAGCG
>JBCDDI010000658.1:0-2046 GCA_039180365.1 Pseudomonadota bacterium | reverse complement strand
GGCTCATCATCCATGAGCTGCTCTGGTTCCTTATGGGCAGCACAAACATCCAATACCTGCTCGATAACAACGTGCACATCTGGGATGAATGGGCGGATGAAGAAGGTAATCTCGGGCCCGTTTACGGTTCCCAGTGGCGTTCCTGGCCAACCCCGGACGGCGGCTCCATCGACCAGATTGCTGCTGTGGTTGAAGCTATCCGCACCAACCCAAGCTCCCGGCGCCACATTGTCAGTGCCTGGAACGTGGCCGAGGTGGACGACATGAAGCTGCCACCCTGCCATGCGCTGTTTCAGTTCTACGTGGCTGAGGGGAAGCTGTCCTGCCAGCTCTATCAGCGCAGCGCCGATCTGTTTCTCGGCGTGCCGTTCAATATCGCAAGCTACGCGCTCCTGACCATGATGGTGGCTCAGGTGACAGGTCTTGAGCCCGGCGACTTTGTACACAGCTTTGGCGACGCGCACCTGTATGCGAATCACCTGGAACAGGCGGATCTGCAGCTTTCCCGGGAGCCCTTTCCTCTGCCGAAGATGCACCTGAACCCCGAAGTGAAAGACCTCTTCGGCTTTGCCATCGACGACTTCGAACTCTCAGGCTACGAATCACACGGCGTCATCAAGGCGCCGATTGCCGTCTAAGCGTCAGCACCATGGATATTTCGCTCATCTGGGCCATGGCCGACAACGGCGTCATCGGCCGCGATAACGGTCTCCCCTGGCGTCTCCCGAAGGACATGCAGTTCTTCATGACCGCAACCATGGGCAAGCCGGTAATCATGGGCCGGAAAACCTTCGAGACCATGAAGGCGCCGCTGCCCGGTCGGACGAACATTGTCATCACCCGGCGGGAGGACTATGAGCGAGAGGGCATCACGGTAGTCGGCAACTTTGCCGAAGCCCTGAAGGAGGCGCGGGTTGTCGCCGATGCCGATGGCGTTGAGGAGATCATGGTCATCGGCGGCGCGGAGATCTATCGGCTGGGCCTGATGGTCGCTACGCGTCTTTACGTCACCCACGTGCACGGACAGGTGGAAGGAGACACAGTTTTCCCGGAAGTGGACTGGTCGCAGTTCGAGGAAGCCCGGGCCGAGTCTTTTGTGCCCGATGAGCAGCACAGCCATCCCTTCACGATCACCGTCTATAACCGCCTCCGTTAGGAGGCGGTTATAGACAACCGGCTTCGCTAGGCGGCGGTTATAGATGGCGGCGGGCTCTAGACGGCTATCGCCCGCCGGTTGCGCCCTCAACGGGCTGCCATCGCCTCCAGCCAGGATCCATCACAAGGCAGCTCACGCCACGGTGCCGTGGGAACTTTCACTGCCGGATCAATATCGATGAGCGCTTCGAGGGTGCCGCTATTGAGGTCCAGGAGCATGAGCACCGGTTTCGTTTCGGCTGCAAGGGTAAACTGAAAGACTTCGGCGCTCGCGCGACTGAGGTCGCAGCTGCCGCGGGAGAGATCCCGTTCAAGGGCATCCGCGGCGGCCCTGTCTGGCGCCCTTACCCGATAAAGACGGCGGCCATCCTGCCAGTCGAGCATCTCGAGCAGGTAGGGTGTTTCGCACTGGCGGCAGCGGATCAGCGATTCCGTGGGCCCGAGGTGGTCATCGAGCACAAGCACCGTCCGGAACGGATAAGGGCCCGGGTCGAGGTGACCGCAGAGTTGCTCTGCTGCCGGACGATGAGCTGGCTTATTCACAGCGCTGCCTCCGGATGGCGAGGTGATTTGACGGGCTTAAGTCCCTTGCCTAGCTTAGCCGATTCTATTGCTGCCCAAGGAGGCCGCTGTGCCGAACCGCTTTCCCGTCCGAGTTCTGAGCCGTCCTCTGCTGCGGCTGCTGACGCCCGCCGCACTCGGCCTGTTGCTCGCAGCCTGTGCAGCGTCAGGGCCTGAGCCAGGGGGACCGGCGGGACCGACGGGAGAGGAACGGCGGGTCGGCGCCCTCGTGCTGAAGGACGTCCCGGAGGTGCCTGCGGAGGTGGTTGAAGATTTACGCCGTTATCAGAACACGCGCTCCGCAAGCGTGCGCGGCTGGCTCGATGAGTC
>JBCDDI010000657.1:0-2086 GCA_039180365.1 Pseudomonadota bacterium | reverse complement strand
GCCGCCTGCTCCGGAGTCTGTGACCAGACGACGGAGGATAAGGTTGGATCCCGACCGGGCAGCAGCGCCAGGGGACCCTCGCTGCGAAACCGCTGATAGGCCGTGTTGTTGTGTTCCCGCGCCGTGCGGATCACCGTTGCCAGCGCAGACTGTCCTGTGGGCAGCGTTTCCTGCCGCGCGTTGACAAGCTCGCGGACGGTAGAGCGGGCGCCATCTACGCCGAGGAGGAGCCGGCCTGTGAGCGGGGCGCTGTCGAGGGTAAGTTGGATCTCCTTTTCCGTCGCCTCGATCGCCGTGACCCTTCCAAACACTGGCTCAATACGGTCGTTTGCCTCAATGGCCGACCAGAGCATCTGAAGCGTTGGACCGTTCTCGAGAATCCAGCCGAGTTCCCGGCGCCGAGCCTCTTGTGCTGTAAAGGTCATGGCCGCAGTGCCAAGCTCTTCCCAGACCACCATACGGTCGTAACTTGCGGCATCCAGCGCATCCCAGGAGACAACGCTTTCGAGCAGTTCCCGGGACGCCGGTGAACAGGCGATGTTGCGGATATCCATGCCGAGCCGACCCGGCTGGCTTTCCGGCCGGGCCCGATCTACGAGCGCAACGCGTCGGCCAGCACCGGCAAGACCGAGGGCGGCCACGGCGCCGATCAGTCCACCGCCGACAACGATGACGTCATAGGTGCCGCTCACAGTGCCTCGGCCATGGTCGCCTCGATCGCTGCCACGGATTTCGGCGCCGCAGCGGTGAGCACCTCCGGGCCATCGGTGCCGATAAGAACGTCGTCTTCCACGCGGACACCAAGGCCCCGAAAGGCCGCCGGCAGATGAGCGTTGGCTTCCCTGTCAGGGATGTAAATGCCCGGCTCAATGGTAAGCACCATCCCCGGTTCCAGAGGCCGGGATTCACCGTCAACGCGGTAGTCGCCGACGTCGTGTACGTCCATGCCGAGCCAGTGGGAAGAGTTGTGTGGACAGAAGTCCCGATAGGCGCCGGTCTCAAGAATCTCTTCGCGCTCCCCCTCGAGCAGGTTGAGATCGAGGAGCCCCTGGACCATCACCTCCAGGGCCACTTCATGGGGGTCCATGAAGTGCGCCCCGGGCACACAGGCGGCGATAGCAGCCTCGTTCGCCGCCAGCACCAGCTCATAGAGCGCCTGCTGCGCACGGTTGAAGGTGCCGCTGACGGGAAAGGTCCGCGTCACGTCGGAGGCATAAAGCTGGTACTCGCAGCCGGCATCAATCAGCACCAGATCGTTTTTCTTCAGCGTTGCGCTGTTTTCCACGTAGTGCAGAACACAGGCGTTTGCGCCGCCGCCAACAATGCTCGAGTAGGCAGGCGTTTTCGCGCCGCGACGCATGAACTCGTAAACAAGCTCCGCTTCCAGCTGCGTTTCCGACATCCCCGGCGCGCAGGCGCGCATGGCCCGCACATGCCCGGCACAGGTGATCTCAGCTGCTTCCCGCATGACGCGGATCTCCGCCGCGGACTTGATGAGGCGCTGTTCGTGCAGCAGGTGCTTAAGGGCAAACAGCTCACCCGGTGGGCGGGCGCCGCCAGACTCCCGGGCGCGGATGCCGCTGATCCAGCCAAGGAGCCGATTCTCGAATTCAGGATGGTCCCCAAGGCCGAAGTAGATGCGCTCCCGGCCTTCGAGCATGCCCGGCAATATATCGTCGAGGTCTGCTACCGGAAAGGCGTCGTCCACGCCGACAATCTGCGCCGCCCGCTCGGGCCCGAGCCGCTCGCCGTCGTAGAGCTCAGAACGGCTGTCCCGGTCCCGGCAGAAGAGGATGACCTCGCCATGCTCCCGTCCCGGCGCCAGCACAAGTACAGCATCGGGCTCGGCAAAGCCGGTGAGGTAGAAAAAGTCGCTGTCCTGGCGGAACAGGTAGTCAGAGTCGCGGTTGCGCGTCTTCTGCGATGCCGCCGGCAGTACGGCAATGGAATCGGCCGCCATGAGGCTCATGAGCGCCGCGCGCCGGCGCTTGAAATCAGCCTTCGGAATCGTCGCCGGCATCTTCCACCAGACTCATGATGAGCAGTTCTCCGACCTTCGCGTACTCGGAGAGCTCCATGAAATTCG
>JBCDDI010000656.1:0-2094 GCA_039180365.1 Pseudomonadota bacterium | reverse complement strand
GCCTGGGTCCCGGTGGCCCCGTACGTTAACGGTCGATCTAGAAGAGGCGAACCCGGGTACGGCCGCTGGGGCGACGGGCAGCGCTTGCGCGGCGCCGGCGCATGCGTCCGTGGAGTTCCTTCCGCTTCGCGGCGAGGTAATCTTCCCGGGTCATGTTTGGATTCCGATTCCGTGCCTTCTCTTCTTTCCGATAGCGGCAGAAGTCGTTGTAGGCATCGATCTCGGGACGGAGCTCGCTGGTCAGAAGCTCGATCATGATGGCGTCGTCAACGAAGCCGAGCACGGGGATGCTGTCGGGAATCATGTCCTGGGGATCGGCGAGGTAGGCCAGCGCCGAGAGCACGTTTTTCCGCTCCTTATCGGCCAGAGCCCAGTCCTCATCCCGGGCCATGTCGATCAGTGAAGACAGCTTCGCGACTCGAATGGCGACGAACATGGGCACCTTGGCACCCTTAATTTCCTCGACCATCTTTTCCGCAGCAACAAGCACATCAGCTTCGTTGAGCTTATCGAGGGCCGCCTGGGCCTGCTTGATGTTTGCGCGGAAATAGCGCAGGTCTTTTTCTTCCAGCTCGAAGGTCACTCTGAATGACATGGTTACCCCTCCCTATCCTTTGGCGTGAGGCCTGAAGCTTCCGGCCTTCTGGCGCTGAAGCCTGCCTGCATTTTTACTAACCGAGCAGCGCTCGGATCTGCTTCTTCTTCGTGACGCGAACTATACCCAATCCCAGGGGATTCCTCGCTAGTTCGCATCGACTTCTTTGCCGCTCTTCCCCGTGCCCTGCACCTTTTCCCAGTATTCCCCGGTGAGCTGTTTCATCTCGCGGCGCATGAGCAGGATGCCGATGAGGTTGGGGATGGTCATAAGCGCCAGGGTCACCGCCGAGATCAGCCAGATGAGCGACGTATCGGCAATGGTGGCGAGGAAAAAGCCGCCCACATAGGTAATTCGATAAACGGTGACCCATTTAAGCCCGAAGAGATAAGTCACTGCGCGGTCACCGTAGTAGGACCAGGCAAGGGCCGTGGAAAAGGCAAAGAGCACCAGACCCACGGTGACCGCGTACTGCCCATAGGTGCCAAGGAAGCTCTGCTCGAAAGCCTTGGCCGTGAGCGGCACCGAATGCAGCAGCGAACGTCCCACAAAGGTGAAACCGTCGCCGACGACTTCGCCATCCGCAAAGGTGAGACTGCCGGAGAACGCCTCTCCATTAAGCACCACCCGGACATCTTCGGCGATGGAGCGATTGTGGATCACCGTATAAGGGCCGGGCGCGAGGAGGCCGCCGACCACCTCGACGGTGCCATCAAAGGCCTGCACCGGATCGTTCTCCGGGGGCACGATGTCCATGTGCGCAAAGAGCGCTGCGACGTCTTCCGGGTCGTTCTCCGTCCACTCACCGGCAATCACCTCCATGTCGAAGGGGGTGAACTCCGTTTCGAATTTCTGCGTCCAGACGCCGGAGGAGAGAATCACCAGGCCCGTAAGCGTGCAGATCAGCAGCGTATCGATGAAAGGCTCGAGGATGGACACCATGCCTTCGGACACGGGCTCTTCGGTTTTCGCCGAAGCGTGCGCAATAGGCGCTGACCCCTGCCCCGCTTCATTGGAGAAGAGCCCACGGTTTACGCCCCGATTGAAGGCGTAGGCGAAGGTTGCGCCGAGGAACCCGCCGGTGGCTGCGGAGCCGGTGAAGGCATCGGAGAACACCGCTGCAAAGCTTGGCAGGATCTGATCGGCGTTGCTGATGGCCACGGCCAGGGCACCGGTGGCGTAAAGCACTCCCATGAGCGGCACAATGCTGGCAGCGACAATGGCGATGCGGCGAATCCCGCCGATGATGACGGCTCCGAGCAGCACGGAAAGCACCGCGCCGGAAGCCCAGGTCGGAATACCGAAGCTCGCTTCGAGGCCGGACGCCATGTTGTTGCTCTGTGGCAGGTTGCCGGAGCCGAAGGAGCTGACCATGAGTGCGACAGCGAAAAACACGGCCAGCCACTTCATGTTCAGGCCGCGTTCCATGTAATACATGGGGCCGCCGGCCATGCGGCCCTCATCGTCCTGCACCCGGTATTTGTGCGAGACCGTCACCT
>JBCDDI010000655.1:0-2099 GCA_039180365.1 Pseudomonadota bacterium | reverse complement strand
TGCCCGCGTTCCGGCAGACGAAAAGATCGCCGGGGTCCGTCTGCGTGATCAGGCATGGATCAATGCGGGAATCGGCGCAGGTGACCATCAGCACCTCCGGGCTCTGGCCATTTGCCAGTTCACCGAACAGCTTGCGCTGGCCCGGGAAGATTTCGTGCTTGAACTTGAGAATTCCGCTGACCATGTGGTCCATAGGGCGATACCTCCTGGTGGCATTCTTAACCCCGCTCTCTTTGCCGGGTTTTGCCGGGTTGTGTCCTGCCCGGGTTGCATGCCCGGGACCCATCAGCCTCTACGGTAGGCGTCAGTTCGCGAT
Source organism: Pseudomonadota bacterium (assembly GCA_039180365.1). GTDB lineage: Bacteria > Pseudomonadota > Gammaproteobacteria > Pseudomonadales > Azotimanducaceae > SZUA-309. The sequence continues at coordinate 1,783 of JBCDDI010000655.1, read as the reverse complement.
AAACATATGTATAGTTCGGGAATTTCGTGATAATAAATACTTATCACCTTGAGACACTGTTCTCACGGACCTGACAACGTCTCCCGTCGGCCTGCGAGCCGGGTGGATCTGGCAGGATAAAGAGATCAACAAGATCAAGGAGTTATGGGGCCACCGCCGTGAATCCGGACAAGATTTCTCTGCGACAGCTGCGCTACTTCGCCGCAATTGCCGAGGCTGGTAGTTTCAGACAGGCAGCCGAGCGGCTGCAGGTCACCCAGCCGGCATTAACCGCTCAGATTGCGTCTCTGGAAAAGTCCCTTGAGCTGCAGCTATTCGAGCGGTCCCGGACTGGCGCTTCCCTGAGCCCGGCCGGGCGCGAGCTCTTAGGCAGCACGCGCCGTGTTCTGGAGGAGTTTCAGGGCTTCGTGGACCGGGCCAGCACGCTCTCCGGCGGTGAAGTGGTTACCTATCGGGCCGGTGTGCCGCCAACGCTCGGGCCCTATCTGCTGCCGCGCATCCTCCCGTCGCTGCATCGCCAGTACGCGGGCCTCAGGCTCTACGTCCGCGAGAGCGTGCCGAGGGATCTGGAGGAGGGGCTGCGGAACAACCAGCACGATTTCGTCTTCACGCCTTTGCCGGTGTCTGATACTCAGCTGACAGTACAGCCGCTTTTCCGGGAGCCCCTGAAACTGGTCATGGCCAACGACCATCGTCTGGCAAGGAAGACGCGGGTCAATCGAGAGGATCTCTTCGGCGAGGAGGTGCTTAGTATTGAAGAGCATCACCTCTATCACCGCCAGGTGGCGCAGCTCTGCGAGCGCCTCGGCGCCACGGTGCTGAGAGACTTCGAAGGCACCAGCCTCGATACGCTCCGGCACATGGTGATCATGGGCACGGGCATCGCCTTTCTGCCCGCCCTCTACGTGGCCTCAGAAATCCGCGGCCAGGATGAGCTCAGAGTCACTGACCTTCACGGTGACTCTATCTCCCGCGTTCACGCCATGGCCTGGCGAGCGACCTCACCGGCCCGAGGGCTGTTCCGGGAGCTGGCCGATCGGGTCCGGTCGATCCTGCGCGAAGCAGAGCCGGGCGGGATCCAGGTGATCGAAAGCTGACCCGTAAGTCGCCGCGACGGCGACCTCTTTCGGAGCATTCGTACCACAGGCGCACCAATATAAGGCGCGATATGAGGCGCGATGAGGCGCGAAAGGCTCGATACAAGGCGCGATTAGGCACAGAACAGGGCGCGAAGGGAAAATCGACGCTTGAGCGTCAGTCGGAGAACCAGGCACCAACGCGTAAGCGCGATCAGCGGGCCCGCCGTTTTCGAGGCTGCTCCTCCGAAAGGGTCGGCGGGGCCCGAAGTTTGCATAGCTGATCCCCCTTAACCCACGGCTTTCACGGCCGACGAGCCGAATCTTTCAGCGGCGTCGAGCGCACTGGACGCGTTCAATGCCACCAGGAACCGATCTTCTATGAATAGTCCCAACTTCACCCCGACCGGCGCGGTTTACGATGAACTGCTGCCCGGCGCGCGCAACTGGTCGTTCATCCTGCGCCGCGGCTTTGCCCTGCGTTTGACGGATCAGCGGGGTGGCGGCAACTGCTCGGCGCTGTTCTTCAACGCCCAGGAGAAGCTCGAACGCTACAACATGGCAGATACGCTGAAGGCCCAGCACACCGCCTTCCTCACAGAAGGCCATGTCTGCTACTCCGATATGGGCCGCATCCTGGTCTCTATCATGGCCGACACCTGCGGCTGGCATGATCCGATCGGCGGTGTCAGCAACGCAGCTTCCGT
>JBCDDI010000654.1:0-2106 GCA_039180365.1 Pseudomonadota bacterium | reverse complement strand
TGGCGGACAGCTCAGCTAGAGACGCATAAAGCGTTGTCGTCTTACCGGAACCGGTGGGACCGGTAACCAGAAAGATCCCATGGGGTTTGTGCACAACATTGCGGATTCGATCGAGGTCCTCCGCCAGCATGCCGAGCTTCGGCAGGGTCAGGCGCCCGGCCTGCTTATCGAGCAGTCGCAGCACAACGCGTTCGCCGTTGCTGGCCGGCATGGTCGAGACCCGGACGTCAACTTCCCGGCCACCAACCCGAAGCGAAATCCGGCCGTCCTGCGGCACGCGCTTCTCGGCGATATCCAGACGCGCCATAACTTTAATCCGCGAGACAAGGAGCGGGGCCAGCTGCCGTTTCGGCCTGACAACCTCGCGCATGACGCCATCTACGCGAAAGCGGACGACCAGCTCGCGTTCAAAAGTTTCAATATGAATGTCCGACGCATTCTCACGGATGGCTTCCGCAAGCAGGGCGTTGATGAGCCGGATGATCGGCGCATCGTCCTCTTTCTCGAGCAGGTCTTCCGTTTCCGGCACAGAGTCGGCGAGGCTCGCGAGATCCATCTCGTCGCCCATGTCCTCAACCATCTGCCGCGCTTCGGAGCCATCCCGCGAGTAGGTGCTCGAGAGGAGCGCATCAAACTCCTCTTCGCCAACCATTTTCAGCTGCAGGGGCTTGCGGGCGAACCGTTTGAGTTCCGCCAGAGTGGTGAGCGATGGCTGAGTCTTGCAGGCGACCAGCACCCGGTCGGCCTCTTCGAGGACCTCATCGTGGTGTGTGATCACAACGCCGAAGCGCTTCGCGAAGGCGAATGGTAAAAGTGCGGACGCGGTCTCCGCCGCCTGGTCCATACCGGGTTCCGGCACGGCGGCGAGGGTAGCTGCTGCGCTATCGTCTAGCTGGTTCTGATCGAGCGCGTTTTCCGCACCCGCAGTACCCGTGCTGGGGGCTGCACCGGGTTCACTCATGAGACTTGTATCCGTGAAGATTCGTGAGCGGTCACTGAGGTCGGATGATATCAGCTGCGCTGGACCTCGAAGAAGACGAGATTCGCCCGAATCCACCATCGGGGGCGAGGCTGAGCGCGGAATCAGACCTGCATCACATCTCCGAGGCTGATGGTCCCTCCGGACGCTAACGTCAAGAAAACAGCTCGTTCGCCGGCTCTGGAGTCTATTCAGCCACTCGCCCTCGTCCACCCATCAACCTGCCAACCTGAAGGGTCTGAGCACTTCCAGTAGAATGCGCGCGGATTTCGGGGTCAGCATCTGCCGTAAGGCTTCCAGACTGACTCCGCGTCGAACGGCGTGAGCAGCTAAAGGAGGGAGCAGGATTGGATTTTGTTGGCAGCCACATACTTTCTGTCGATCAGTTTGACCGGGCCGACATCGAGCGGGTCTTCGCCGTCGCTGACGACATGCGCATCTATGCAGACCGCAGCCGTATCACTCGGGTGCTCCAGGGCGCCATTCTTTCCAGTATGTTCTTCGAGCCAAGCACCCGGACAAGGGTGTCTTTCGGCTGCGCCTTCAATCTCCTCGGTGGCGATGTCCGGGAAACGACAGAGGTGAAGGCTTCCTCCCTCGCCAAGGGCGAATCGCTCTACGACACGGCCCGGGTGCTCTCAGGCTACAGCGACATCATCGTCATGCGCCATCCGGAAGCCGGGTCCGTGGCCGAGTTCGCAGCAGCTAGTCGGGTGCCGGTGCTGAACGGCGGCGACGGCCCCAACGAACACCCGAGTCAGGCCCTCCTCGACCTCTACACCATCCAGAACGAGATGCAGAGCCGCGGCAAGGGCATCGATGGGCTCCGAATCGCCCTCGTGGGCGACCTCAAGTACGGCCGGGCCGTGCACTCACTGTGTAAGCTGCTGGGACTCTACAACGATGTGCATTACCGCCTGGTCTCTCCCGCCGGGCTCGGCGTCCCCGAGCACATCCGCGACGATCTCCGATCGAAGGGTCACGAAGTCCTCGAATACGACGAACTGGAAGCGGGGATCCACAACGTGGACATCCTCTATGTGACCCGCACCCAGGAAGAGCGTTTCCCGACCCAGGAGGACGCCGATCGCTATCGCGGCCTCTTCCGGCTCAACAATGAGATTTAC
>JBCDDI010000653.1:0-2107 GCA_039180365.1 Pseudomonadota bacterium | reverse complement strand
GTGTGCAGACCAGTGGCTGCACGGTATAGCCGTAGCCTCGGCGTTTTGGGGCGACGATCTCGAGGGCGTTGCACACCGTCGGTGTATCCAGCTTCATGAGCGCCGCCGGAGTACTGAACCCATGACCGACCTCACCGAGGAACTCCGCGCGGCGCTCATGAAGCTGGATACACCGACGGTGTGCAACGCCCTCGAGATCGTCGCCCCAAAACGCCGAGGCTACGGCTATACCGTGCAGCCACTGGTCTGCACACGACCAGAACAGCCTCCCATGGTCGGAGTTGCCCGCACGGCAGCCATCCGTGCACAACACCCGAGCGACCTCCAGGGTGAGGATGCCCGCGCCATGCAGGACGGTTACTACGCTTACGTGGACGAGGGCGGCCCCAAGCCGGCCATCATGGTCATCCAGGATCTGGATGGCGATCAGCGGGGCTATGGCTCCTGGTGGGGCGAAGTGAACAGCAACATCCACAAGGGATTCGGTTGCTTAGGGCTAGTCACAGACGGCAGCGTCCGGGATATCCCGGACATCGCCGAGGATTTCCAGATGCTTGCCGATCGCGTGGGCCCTTCGCACGCCTATGTGCATCCCGTTGCCTACGGTCAACCGGTTACTGTTGCCGGCATGCGAGTGGTGAGCGGCGACCTCATCCACGCGGACCAGCACGGCGCGGTGGTCATACCCTGGGACGCTGCCGGTGACGTTCCGGCCGCTGCAGAAGACATCGCCCGCCGGGAAGCCGTGATCATCGGTGCGTCCCAGGAGCCGGGCTTCGACATGGCGAGATTGAGAAAAGCCTGGGGCGACGCCGCCGAGATCCACTAGGCCAACTACCGCCGACAGCTACCCGCGCTGACCTCGGCCGGTGTGTCAGCCAGGTGCGATGCCGGCTGCGTCACGCTCATCGAGTTCCGCCACGATCTTCGCGTGCGTTGACTCGTCAAGGCGATAAAAGATCGCAGCCACGATCATCAACACCATGATGCCTGCCGGCGCCAGCGTCATGAGATTGTGGATGGCCTGCAGGGCGTCCGGCGTCTGTTCCACGTTCGCCACATAGCCCGCCATCGCCAGGACGGCGGCAACACCAGCGCCACCGGCTGCCTTTGCCAGCTTCTGGAAGAAACTTGAAAAAGAAAAGATGGCGCCGTCGGCACGGAGGCCCAGCTTCCACTGAGCATACTCAACGGTGTCCGGAATCATCGCCCAGCCGAGCACGGCAATCGGTGTGCCGCCGAGGGCCGTTACACAGGCAAAGAAGAAGATGAGCGGAATCGAATCGTAGGGCGTGAGGAAGAGTCCAAGACTCCCGGCAATGGTCACCACCGCCCCGATCATAATGCCCCCCGCTTTGCCGAAACGCGCCGCGAGCTTTGGCACCACCAGGAGTCCAAGCAGCATCACCGGCATGGTGATCCCGAAGAACCAGGGGATCAGATCCGGACGCTCGAGGTTGTACTTCAGAAAGTAGACGGTGACCGTCTGACGGACGGTAAATGACAGCATGCCACCGGTGAACAGCACCATAACCACAAGGAGCGGCGGATTCCGGAACACGGCTGCCAGACTGTCGCCAATGGCCAGCCGTTGTGTCGGCGGGGGCTGAACTTTCTCTTCCGTGGCTGAGAAGGTAAACCAGAGCAGCGCAGTGGCAACAACGGAGAAACCGATCATCACGTTCTGGAAGCCGCTCTGCGGATCGTCGAAGAACGCCACAAGCGGCAGCATGCCCACGGAGATCGCGTAACCGCCGCTGAACGCAAATGCCATGCGCACCGTAGAAAGCACGGTTCGCTCCTGATGGTTGCTCGTAAGGGACGAGGTCAGCGCCGAATAGGGAATGCCTACCACCGTATAAAGGATGCCGAAGCCGATGTAGGTGGTGTAAGCCCACCAGATCTTACCCGCGCTCGTAAGCTCCGGCGTGCTGAAGGGCGAGGATTTGGCGCGGATTTCACACACTGAGCTGGCCTTGGCGCATACGTTGGTGGTCAGCGCAGCGACCTCTTCAGGCGTCCCTGTGCCACGTACTGCACACAGCAGCGTGACGACATAGATGTCGGCGCACCCAAAAACACCAATGTTCTGACGGAGTGAGGGGCG
>JBCDDI010000652.1:0-2109 GCA_039180365.1 Pseudomonadota bacterium | reverse complement strand
GTGGCAGCGGCGGTGGCCGATCCAGCCGCCCTGGCGCAGGCGGCGGCTATGGTGCTCGAGGCGGAAAACCCCTGCTTTGTCTTAGGAGATGAAGCATCCCGGCAGGGCGCCCTGGAAACTCTCGTCGCGCTCGCGGAAGCCACGGGGGCGACCGTTTATCATCAGGGCCTCCGTGCCCACGTCTGTTTTCCGAACCGGCATCCCAACTATCGTGGGCGCACGCCCTTCGAAGCCGGTGCCGTGCGCGAGCTGCTGGCACCACACGACCTGGTGCTGCTGATCGGCGGCAACTTCTTTGAAGATGTCTGGCACGATCCCGTCAGTCACATACCGGACGGCGCCCGGGTGCTGCAGTTGGAGAACGGCCACGGCCGCATGGCGCTGTCTGTGCCTGTGGATCTCGGCATCGTCGGTGAACTGGGCGCAAGTCTCGCTGGTCTCCTGGCAGCGCTCGCCCGGGCAGACGGTGACTACCAGTCCCGCGCGACGGACCGCAACGCGACGCTCAGCGAAGAAGCAGAAGCCCGGCAGGCGCTACAGGCAGCCAACCTTGACAAGCTTGCAGACGCAAAACCAATGGCCCCGGTGCGGGCTGTCCACGAGCTGGCTCGTGCGATGCCGGAAGACGCCATCATCGTCGATGAATCCATCACCGCTTCTCTGGAGGTAGCCGCGCAGTTCAACGAACGTGCAAACGGCGATTACTTCGGCGGTCGCGGCGGCGGCATCGGCCAGGGGATTGCCGGGGCTGTCGGTGTGCAGGCAGCCAACCGCGACCGGCGGGTTCTGGCGATCAGCGGCGACGGCTCCGCCATGTACAGCATCCAGGCCCTCTGGACCGCAGCCCATCATCAGCTGCCAGTGATCTTCGTGATTCTCTCGAACCGAGAGTATCGGGTGCTGAAGCACAACCTCGATATCTATCGTGCGCGCTTCGATGTGGGCTCAAACAAACCCTATCCACACATGGACCTCGGCAATCCAACGCTCGGTTTTCCGGAACTGGCACGGGGTATGGGGGTGCCCGGGGAAACTGTCACGGAACCCGAGGTTATTGCCGAGGCGATGGGGCGCGCGCTGGCGACAGATGGCCCCTATCTGCTGGAGATTGTTATCTCCGGCAAACCCTGAGTCACTTTAAGGTTGGAGCCGATCAAGGTTGAAGCCAATCAAGGCTGAAGCCGATTAATCTCCCAGCCGGCCGTCGTCCGGTCGTAGCGAAAGCGGTCATGCAGGCGGCCTTCGCGGCCCTGCCAAAATTCGATGGATTCAGGCGCGAGCACAAAGCCGCCCCAGCTTTCCGGCCGGGGCACGTCACCATCCGGGTGCAGTGCACGCAACTCGGCCACGCGCGCCTCAAGCGTTGCCCGATCGGCAACGGGCTGCGACTGTTCCGATGCGGCCGCAGAGAAACGGCTCTCCTCCGGGCGGGAATTGAAGTAGGCCTGGGATTCCTCCGCAGACACGCGCCCTACGGTGCCCGTGACGCGCACCTGTCGATCGAAATCCCGCCAGTAAAAAGCCAGAGACGCCTGCGGGTTGGCGGCGAGTTCCCGGCCTTTCTGGCTTAGGTAATCGGTAAACCAGATGAAGCCCTCGGGCCCGTGGGATTTCAGCAGCACAATGCGCACCGCGGGCACCCCGTCGACGCTGGCCGTCGCCAGGGCCATGGCCGTAGCGTCCTTCGCACCCGCATCGAGTGCCGCACCGAGCCAGGCTCCGAACAGTTCCAGCGGGTCCTCCGGCAGGGTCGCCCGGGTCAGTAAACCCGCGTACTCCCTGCGTTCGCCGTGGTGGTCACCCTGCTCGCTCACTACTGCTCCTCAAGCTCAGTCCGAGGACTCCTTCGCTGCGAGCGCTTCCTCTTCCAGGATTCGAGCCCCGCGCAGAATGCCACCAAGGGCGTAGTTACCTTCGTGACAGGCGTATTCGAAGACCAGGTCATCGGACGCGGGCCAGACGTATTCTCCGCTCCAGGACTCCGTCCAGGCCGGATCTTCCACCGTAAACTGATAGAGGAGCTGGCCGTCCTCCATGCGGCTGAAGCGTTCGATCACGCGCAGGTCTTTACCGGCGAGGAACAGACCGTTGTCCTCCCGGAAGTTGCGC
>JBCDDI010000651.1:0-2125 GCA_039180365.1 Pseudomonadota bacterium | reverse complement strand
TTTCACCGCTGAGTTTCAGATATTCGCGGATGGTCATTTCAATGGCGTTGGGCCGATCGAGCACAATGATGTGCTGGCGCAGCTCGTGGGCTGTGATGCCCATAATGTCCTGCCCACCGAGGGTTACGAAACCGCTTGCGGGTCTGTCGTGGCGCTTTAAGAAGTTGGTCAGCTCGCGCTGCATGCCGTGCGTTTCTGGAACGCTTAAGATCCGGGCGTTGTTCGGCAGCACAAAGTTGAGCGTGCTCTGTCGCCCCCGGGCATCACCGGCTGCGTTCACAAATACGAGCTCCGAGTTGCCGGTAAACCGCTCGGCTTCGCCAACCGGTTCCTCCTGCTCGACCCGGTAAAACTGGGACAACTCTTCGAGGGCGCCGCAAAGCTCATAGAAATAAGTCAGGTAGGTGCCGGACTGCGAGAGCGAATAGAAGACGGCGGACATGACGAGCTCCGCAGCAACCAGCTGACCGAGGGAGAGTTCGCCGCGAATCACCAGCCAGCCGCCGAGGCCAAGCAGCATGGCGCTGGCGATGGCATAAAGGAACAGGAAGCAGATGGTCTGAGCGTAGTGATGGCGAAAATGTTTTACGTGGGCGCCGATGTAGTCTTTGGTGGCGTTGTCCGTCTGGTCGAGGGCCTCACCGATGTGACGCTCGGATTTGAAAAAGCCGTTGGAGGCGCCGAGGCCTTCGATGAATGCCGCAGCCGCGTGCTTCCGGTGCGATAGCTCCACGGCACTGCGCATGGCGCGCCCGCCCCAGGTTACCCAGATCAGCCAGATCAGCACGAGCACGACGAGGTTGAAGGCCAGAAACAGCGGGTGGTACATGGAGACAAGGGCGAAGCCAACCGCTGCCTGCAAGACGATGGTGAAGCCTCCCACGAGGAGTTGAGGGACGGTGCGCTGGACGATCAGGATGTCGAAGTAGCGATTGAACAGCGGGCCCTTGTTCTCATCTTCGAAGAAGGGGTTCAGAGCGTAGATGGAGCGCAGGGAGATCTCGGCCATCATCCGCGCGTAGAAGCGCCGTCCGAAGATGTCCATAAGGTGAATACGCAGGGCATTAAGCAGGCTCCCGACGAGCAGAAGCCCGAAAAGGGTCGCGCAGAGAACGATGAGCGTTGTGGTGAGCGCCGTATGTGCAACCGTGTTCACGACCATCTGCACGGAGATAGGCAGCGCCAGGGACAGCAGGCTGATACCGATTCCGTAGATCACGGCGAGCACGTAGTAGTTACGTTCGTCGCGCAGGAGCAGATGGAAGAAACCAAAGATCTCGGAGACGGTGAACTCTTTCGGGAACTGCTCTGTCATGGAACTCGTCTCTCTGCCGACCGTGCCGGCGCCCTAGTGCGGCTGATGTAGGTTGGAAATTTCAGGCCGAAAAACGACGGACTGCGGGCCGCAGCCGCAAGCAAGATCGCAGGCTGGTTGTGAAAAGTCCATCAAAGGTTGGGCCTCAACGGGCGCTTTGTGTAAGGGGTCTCAAAATCTGATAAAAACGAACTAGGAAGCCGCCATCATACGATAATTACTTAGTATTGTCCTCCATATTCCGACTGGTTCTGACGTCTTCGGTGACGCAAATTGTGACAGTTGCAATGCTGGTTGATTCCCAACAATCAGCAGAGTTCTCTCCTCGGCGACTGAGCCAGATGTCGCGCCGGAGGCCTGTGAGTGCGGTGGCTGAAGGTGCGGAGCTCCAGTCGAGGCTGCCCCGCTCCTGACCTCAGTCAGGACGCGGGGCGTTTTTTTCTGCAAAGCCTTCTCATGCCAGACGAAGACCGTCGACGCGGCGCCTGGAGTTACGTTTCAGCCGCTGAGGGTAGTGGCTGTGTTCAAGTAGCCTGTCGGATGGCTCGGCCGATGAAAATGAGCGCCCAGCCCGAGAAGATCATCTTGATGCCGAACAGCACGCCGATGGCCCAGATGCCCGAGAGGGGAAACTGCTGCCAGAGGAGAATACCGAGCAGCAGCGTGACCACCCCGTTGGCGAGTTCCAGCCCCCAGCCTGCGGCGGGCTTCAGCTGGAAAGCGACGCCGATCTCCAGAATGCCGCTGGCGATCAGCCAGGCCATGAAGAAGATGGTCAGGCTGGCCAACCCGGAGACCGGCTGGCTGACC
>JBCDDI010000650.1:0-2131 GCA_039180365.1 Pseudomonadota bacterium | reverse complement strand
TCCGTGCGCTTCAAGAACCGTTACGTTCGTACGCCCAAGTATGTCCGCGAGACCCGCGATCAGACGGTGCGCTATCGCGGTTTTGGCACGCAGATCCCCGGCGGTTGGCTGAAGAACGCGCTGCGCTTTCCAGCGAATCCGGCCAATACTTCCGTGGTCTACCACGGCGGGCACCTGCTGGCTCTTTATGAAGGTGGGCGTCCCTGGGCGCTCGATCCGGCGGATCTCTCAACCCTCGGCGAGTTCAACTACGACGGCGGCCTGTTCGGACGTCCCTTCAGCGCGCACGGTAAGATTCATCCGCGACGCGGGGAGTATGTGAATTTCGGCGCCGGAACCGTGCGCCAGGGCTTCAAGCTCGCCCCGTGCCTGAACCTGTTCCGTGTCGGTGCGTCCGGGCAGATGGCTGCCAGTAACCGGGTGCCCATCGACCGTTTTCCGTTCTGTCACGACTTTGCGCTTTCGGATCGCTACGCCGTATTTTTCCTTGGCAGCATTGTCTTCGGTTACAGCGGCGGTTTTTTTATGGGTCGGCAGAGCATCTCCGATCTGATTGGCTTCGATGAGTCTCTGCCGATGAAGATTGTTGTCGTAGACCTGGAAACGCTCGAGGAAGTACGCACTTTCGAGACGGACCCCGGCGCCATCATCCATTTCGGTAATGCCTTCGAGGAGAAAGATGAGATTGTCATCGACGGCATGTATGCCGGAGATTTCGACGCCAACGACGCCCTCACCGATGTCTTCAACCCGGACAGCCGCTTCGGCGGCGGCGCCTTCCATCGCTATCGCCTGAATCTCCGCAGCGGCGCCGTTAGCTGCGAGCGCATCACGGATCTTGAAGTGGAGTTCCCGACCATCAACCCGCGCCTGGCCGGACTGAAACACTCGGCCTGTTATACGGCCTGCTCGATCCCCAACGGGGCTGACAGCTTCTTCAACGGCTTCCAGAAGATGGACTTCGAAGGCAATGGCACGGTCGTTACGCTGCCCCCGGGGTTTTACGGTTCAGAGCCGATGTTCGCACCGCGGCAGGGTGCCCGGGCAGAGGACGACGGTTACCTTCTGGAGGTGGTGTACGACGCTTATGCCCACCAGAGTGAGCTGCAGATCTACCGGGCCGAACAGGCAGATGATCTGCTCGCGCGTTTGCATCTCAAGCACCACCTGCCGCACCAGTTCCACGGCTTTTTTACTGAGGAGCGATTGCTCGCCTGATGGGAGGATGGGAGGTCAGCCAGCCTCCTGCGGCGGCTTAAGCACTGCTTCCCAGCGCAGTTCCGGGACGGGCTCGCCGCTGAGAAAGGCCTGCATCATCGCGTTCACCGTCTCCGGCGCATCCTGCTGCACCCAGTGGGAGACCCGGGGCAGGTAGCGGATCGTCAGGTTGCTGACGAACGCCTCGGTGCCGTAGGTCGTTTCCTTGGTCAGCGCCACATCTTCCTCGCCCCAGACCATGAGCGTTGGCACCTCGATCAGGGGAAAACCCTGCTGCTGCTGGCGCCTGCCGCCACCGCCGCGAACAAGGGCCCGGTAGTAGTTAATCATGGCCGTGAGGGCGCCGGGTTGGGCGGCGTTGCGCACGTACACATCCGTCACTTCCGGTGGAAACTCTTCCGGATTACAGGAGGTGCTGCGGAACATATCACCGATTCCCGCCGCACCTTCCCGACCGAACAGGCGCTCGGGAAGCCCTGGAAGCTGGAAGAAGAACACATACCAGGAGCGCTTCAGCTGCTCCCAGCTGAGCCCCTGCTTACCCATGGCTCCCGGATGCGGCACGTTGCAGATGATCAACTTCTCAAGGGGGCGCAAACGGCGCATCGCAAAGTACCAGGCGATAATAGCGCCCCAGTCGTGAGCGATGAGCACGGTCTTGTCGAAACCGGCGGCGTCGATGAGGCCTGCAACGTCCTCGAGGAGGTCTTCGATGGCATAGGCGGCGAGGCTCTCGGGCCGCGAGCTGGTCCCATAGCCGCGGAGGTTGGGTGCCCAGGCCTCATAGCCGAGATCGGCGAGCATCGGCAGCTGATGGCGCCAGGAAAAACTGTGCTCGGGAAACCCATGCAGACAAAGCGCCAGACCCTGTGCGGCGCCTTCCGGCCGGCAGACGTCAACGTCGAAATCCAGC
>JBCDDI010000649.1:0-2132 GCA_039180365.1 Pseudomonadota bacterium | reverse complement strand
GCTCGGGGAGTTGTCGCTCGCGGCTTTCTACCTTGCGCAGCTGCGATTCCCCTACCACGCCATGCGCATGGCAGTGACCACGGCCCATATGGCCTACCTCAAGCCATCGACTATGGCGTCCATGGCCGCCACGGTCATGGAGGGCTTGAGGTAGGCCATATGGGCCGTTGTCACTGCCCTGCGCATGGCGTGATCGGGGAATCGCAGCTGTGCAAGGTAGAACGCCGCGAGCGACAGCTCCCCGAGCGGCGACGCATCGTAGCCGGTCAGCACGTGCAGAAAATCGTGGATCTGGAAGCCGCGAACCATCATGTAGCTCATGTCCGCCGGAAGCCGCTCGAGTTTGCCCGCCGCGTGAAGCTCTTCATTGAAGGTTCGGTAATTGCGGCCCAGATTCGCTTCCAACCCATTAGCCACCACAAACTCGTGGTAACCATGGCCAAGGGTACCGGGGGCACAACGCGCCAGTTGTTCGAGGGATAAGGGCTCCGAGATAAAGCCCGCATCAATGAAGGCGCGGGCTTCGGGAATGGCATCAAGCTCCGCCTGATACTCATCGATCGCCTGCTGCGGCGCCTCAGCCCACCACTCGTGAAAGAGGAAATAAACGCCGTACTCCATCGGGGTATCAACAGACTTCAGAAACTTCTCACCAAAGGCACGATCGACTGTGGGGCGCTCGCTCATGATCCCTGCTCCTTGTTTGCACATTATCCTGCGTGGGCGCGCACTATAAATTGAACATTGTTCATTTTTCAAGCCCATATTCAGTCAGCGACAGCAAAGCCGTACACTCTCCGCGAGGGATGAGGGATACCAGCCATGAGTGAATCTGATCGCAACGCCCTTCAGGACGTGATGCTCCGCTATGCCGCGGGGGTCGACGACCGTGATATGGCGCTTTACCGAAGCTGTTTCGCCGACGATGTAACGGTGGTGGGTATGAGCGAAGCGCCCGTCGAAGGGGCTGACGCCTGGCTGAGCTTTGTGGAAGCGGCTCTTGAGAACTACAGCGCGACGCAGCACATGCTTGGACCACAGCTGGCCACCGTAGACGGCGACCGGGCCAGCACCCGCAACGATGTGCAGGCTCTGCATGAGCTCAAGGCCGCACCGGACACGCTCTTTGTACTCTGGGCCACCTATCTGACCGACATGCAGCGTATCGACGGAGAGTGGAAGATTGTCCGCCACGAGCTGGTGCGACGGACGACGGAAACCCGCAAGCGCTGATCACCCGCGCCGGCGCCGAGCGGCGCCCGTCAGCTCTCGCCTTTCTCCTCGGCCTGTTGCCGGGCGAGCTCTCGCATGTCCTCCACCTCATCGTGTTCGTCGACGATTTCCCGGCCGAGGATCGTTTCCAGCACGTCTTCCAGGGTCACCAGCCCGGCAGTGCCGCCAAACTCATCCAGCACAAAGGCGAGGTGCGACTGCTCGCGAAGCAGATCTCGAAACAGCTGTTCGATGTTCTGGTCGGTCTGCACCACCAGCGCCGGCTGCAGAAAGTCGCTGAGCGGCCGCTGCCATTCGCCGTCGGCGGCAGCAAGCAGCACGTCCTTCCGCAGCGCAAACCCCTTCAGATCATCGATGGATTCACCCACGAGCGGAATGCGACTGAATTGAGTTCGGGGCACGTCGTCGAGAGCCTCGCGGACCGTGTAGTCCACTGACCAGCTCGAGACAACCACCCGCGGGGTCATGATCTCGCGGACCTGCATGTCGCGGAGCTTAAGCAGATTGGTGATCACCGCCTCTTCGCTTTTCCCGATGGCTCCTTCCGCTTCACCTATGTCCGCAAGGGCCGCCAGTTCGTCCCGGGTGATCACTTGAGAGTCAGCTTTCGGCAGCATCTTCTTCAGAAACAGAATGAGGGCAATGAAGGGTTTCATGACCTTCACCATCCAGAGCAGCGTGTGAGCAGCGATTGGTCCGAGCTGTTTCCAGTAAGCGGCACCGAGAGTCTTCGGCAGAATCTCCGACAGCAGCAGGATGGCGAGGGTCAGCACCGCTGACGCGATAGCAACGGTGTATTCGCCGGGAAAAGCCGCTTCCACCTCAACGCCAACGCCGAGCGCCACGACCAGGTGGACGGTCAGCAAAGCCCGGTGGATGAGGCGTTTGGGAGTAAGCTC
>JBCDDI010000648.1:0-2133 GCA_039180365.1 Pseudomonadota bacterium | reverse complement strand
CCGTATTCAGACACCTCGAAAGCTTCCGCGTAGCGCGCGCCCGGCAGATAGCGGCGGGCGATAGCCGCCGGTCTCGCCCCATAGAAGGTTTCCAGCCAGCGCTCAGGATCGTCTCCCAGGGGGGAATCGGTGATGTGCGGTAGCCACTCGAAGACCTGCGACTCGTGGCAGGCCAGCATGGCGAGCACGTCTGAAAATACGGCGTCGATCGCGAGCACAACGTCGGCCTGAAAGGGGGTCGGCCGGGTGAAGAAATCCGCACAGGCGAGTATGACCGGGTCCCGAGCCGATACAGGCACCTCCGGCACCACGTTCGGCACCCGCAGCAGATAGCTCGCGTCCTGCACGAGCTCTGCGGTGGCCCGATGGTCCGGGTGATAGTCGTTGCCGCGATGGGTGATCAGCAGGTCCGGTGCGAAGCGGCGGATCTCTGCAATGAGACGCTGCCTCAGTTCCAGAGCTGGCGTCAGCTCCCCATCGGGCACATCCCAGATCGTGATGGAAGCGCCGATCAGCGCCGCTGCAGCTTCTGCCTCTCGACGACGCCGCCGCGCAAGACTCGGTCGCTCCAGGCTCTGGTGCCCGGCGCTGCCGTCGGTTAACGAGAGGATGCCGATCTGGCTGCCGCGGAGACCTTGTGAGACCATGAGGCCGCCAGCGTGAAACTCAGCGTCGTCGGGATGAGCGCCCACTACCAGGATCCTTTCAAAGGGTCCGGGGCGGTCAGCGGTTCCGGGCGGTTGTGGCTCTGACGGCGGTTCAGAGGCGCTGGAATCAGACAAGGTTCACATCGACGTTACATCCGTTGTCCGGGGTTTTACATCATCACGGCGCGGTCTGGATAGACTCGCCATTGTTGGGGCAATTGCGGCCGCCTGAACGATCGAGAGAATCGTGCGGCACTTGGCGCCTTTGCCGGCAACCCTGGAAGGACACGGCTGCCGACGACGAGCAACAGACAGCTGGCTGCAATTCAAGCAGCCTCGAGTGAGGACAGAACGACCACAGATGAGAAAGGATTATCAGTTTCTGATCGGACAGCGGTTTTCCGTGGACGGCGTTACCTACGTCGTCCGCGAGCTGACGGCCGCAGAGGACCGAACTTACGTCGAAGCGCGCAGTTCCGAACAGGAATCGGATGCCCGCGACAACCGACGCCGGGATCCGCACCCCCAGCATGACTCCCGCACCTTTACCCTGCGAGACGTGATTGAGTCGCTGGTGGTAGACGAAGAGATAGAGCTCTTCAATCCCAACTACCTTGCCGCCCGTTGAGGCGATCCCTCACCCTCTTTCCAGGTGCCAGACCGTGACGTCGAGCGGCAGGCGCAGATACAGACCGCCGCCAACGGCCTGAAACTCTCTGGCCAGGCGACGGCGATAGAAGGCTACGGGGCGAGCATGCTGCTCGGCGTCGGTGCGATCGGGATCGCAGAGCTTAAGATCTTCGCGGGTCAGCACCCCAAGGTAGAGGGCGCCGCGGCTGAGGCGAGCGAGATTCTCCAGCGCTGTTGTGCAGTCGGCGTTGTTCAGATAGCCCAGCACGTCGTTGCAGATCACGAGATCCGCCGGACCGCAGTCAGGCTCAGCATCGATCACTGACCCGGGTTGCCAGCCGTAGCGATCGCAAAGGTATTCACTGAACTCCACGCCGTGGGTGCGCGCCTGCGGGAAAGTGCGGCCCATGGCCCGGAGCAGGGTGCCGGTGCCACAGCCCATGTCGAGGATCGACCGCACCGGCACTTCCAGATGTTTCAGATAGGCAGCGATGAATTGGGCCTGGCGGCGCACAGCCGCGGGGGTAACCGCTCGGGTCTTCGGATCCCGATAGAAGCGGTCGTAGTAGGCCTTGTCGAAGCGGACGCTCATGGTTAACCCTTAGGGTATCCTGCCTGACCCGGGCGGGACACAGGAGAGACAGGAGAAGACCATGAGCAACGTCATCGAAGCACTGCGCCAGGCCCTTGGCGACGATTGCCTGATCACCGGCGACGCCGTACAGGAGCGGGCCTCCGGGATCTGGCGTTCGGATCCGATTCAGGCCAAAGCCATCATTCGGCCACGCACGACCGAGCAGGTCAGTGACGCGCTGCGGATCTGCTTCGAGCACGATCAGCCAGTGATTGCCCAGGG
>JBCDDI010000647.1:0-2133 GCA_039180365.1 Pseudomonadota bacterium | reverse complement strand
CGACAGGGCCTTGCCGAGCGCAATCGTGAGGTGCTGCTCGCCCAGGGGCGGGAAGCAAAGGAACGGCTCGTAGGCCGGGAGTTTGAGCGGATTACCGCAACGGTGAATCGCGATCTCGCGAGCTACCCGGAAACGCAACGACTCCTGTCCGCGACCATCGCCCGCATTGACGAGGACCATCAGAACGCTACCGAGGTGCCGCCGGAAGTGCCTGGCTGGAGCAAGGCTGTGGATGCGGTCGCCAGGGTCAGCAGCAAGGCCGATCCGACCGTTAAGCACGTGCTGGAAGCGATTCATGGCTGCCTGGCCAAGGCGGAGGCGGAATCCCTTGCGGCCTATCGCCAGGCGAGCGCTAAGCGACACAAACTGCTCTCGCGCATGCGGCCGGCCTGGCAGACCATCCAGAGTACGCTGAAGCGGACCGACCGCGCGGTGAACTCGATCCTCGAACGCTCCCGGAGCATCGACCGGCACATGGAAGAGTACGAGGAGATCGTTCGCGGCAGCGACCGCGCCGTGCAGGCGCTGTCTACCTCGGCGCTGGTGCAATTTGCCATCGCCAGCCTGGTCATGCTCATTGCCATCGGCGGTGCGGTTATTAACTTCTCGCTCATCGCCCGGCCCATGGCGGAGATGGTTGGCGGCACCAGTTACATCGGCCCGTTCCA
This sequence comes from Pseudomonadota bacterium, assembly GCA_039180365.1. Classification (GTDB taxonomy): domain Bacteria; phylum Pseudomonadota; class Gammaproteobacteria; order Pseudomonadales; family Azotimanducaceae; genus SZUA-309. The sequence continues at coordinate 1,465 of JBCDDI010000647.1, read as the reverse complement.
GACAGCCGATATCGCGGCGCTGGTCATCATCCTTGTGGAGATGTCTATGGGCCTCTTTCTTATGGAATCCTTAAGGATTACGCGCCTGTTCCCGGTGATCTCGGCGCTGCCCGAGCGCATACGGCTGACCATGGTCTGGGTGTCGCTGATCCTGCTGACAACCCTCGCAACCGTGGAGGCGGGCCTTGCGTACATGCGTGAAGTGCTGCTCCAGGATGAGCTCGCAACGGCTTCGGCGCTCCGCGGCGTTGAAGGCGCTGTCATGAGTTCCGATGCGCTCTGGATCACGACGGCGGCGCAGATGGGGATGGGCTTTGTTCTGCCCTTTGCGCTCACCTTCGTGGCGATCCCCCTCGAATCGTTTATTCAGACCTTCCGGCACGTGGTTGGTCTTGTTGCCATGGCGACCATGAATCTGCTCGCCGTGCTGCTTCGGCTGCTCGGCAATCTCGCCTGGCAGACGGGTGTTGTACTGCTACACCTTTACGACCTGGTGATCTTCGGGCCGCTCTGGCTGGAAGGGCTTGCTACCCGGCGGCGGCAGCGCCGTGCGGCAGCCCGGCAGGCGGCCTCGGATCAGACTGAGCCGCAGGAACCGCACGCTGATCGGGAGGGCGACAAAGACACCGTGAACTACCGCTATGGAGGAACACCCGCATGAAACGACTGACGCTACTTACGCTGCTTGTGCTCCTCGCCGGCTGCGGCGAGCCCGAGAAGCGGAACATGGGGATCTACATGCTCCTTGATACGTCCGGCACCTATACCGATGAGATCGGCAAGGCACAGCAGATCATCAACTACACGCTGTCGAAACTGAACCCTGGTGATTCTTTTGCCGTGGCTCGCATTGATACAGCGAGCTTCAGTGAGAAGGACATTGTGGCGAAGGTGACCTTCGACGAGCGACCGAGCACGGCGAACGGTCAGAAGCGTCGCTTCCAGGAGTCGGTTAACGCGTTTGTGGACGATGTGCAGCCCGCCGGCTACACGGACATTTCCGGAGGCCTTCTGCAGGCCCTTGAGTATCTGAATGAGAAAGATCCCGGGCACAAGACGATCTTCATCTTTTCGGACCTGAAAGAAGACCTGCAGGAAGGTTATGTGCGTGATTTCAGCATGACCTTCACGGACGTGGACGTGGTTGCCATGAATGTGACGAAGCTGCGTAGCGATAACGTCGATCCACGGGAGTATCTGAGCCGTCTGTCGGATTGGGAAACGCGCGTGCAGCGGTCCGGTGGCAGCTGGCGGGTGATCAACGATCTGGATCGGCTCGAGCGCCTGTTTCAGTCCTGAACGACGATGACTTAAGGCCGGAGGCGTTCAGTAGAAGCCTTTGATGCAGTCGTAGCCGTAGAGCCAGTCCTGGCGCTGCATGGCGATTTCCGGCAGGAAACGGCTGCCCAGGGACCAGCGGAAGTTCCGCCACCAGGCGCTCACGCCGCGGGCTTCTGTCTGAGCT
>JBCDDI010000646.1:0-2146 GCA_039180365.1 Pseudomonadota bacterium | reverse complement strand
GCCGAGCTCGTTGCTACCAAGAGGTCGCACGGAGACGTTGGCATCGCAGCGCATGGAACCTTCCGCAAGGTTGCCGTCGCAGATCTTCAGATGGCGGACGAGGCTGTGCATCTGCCGGAAGTAGGCAGCGGCTTCGGCGGCAGTACGCAGGTCTGGCTCTGAGACCACTTCAAGCAGTGGCGTCCCGGCACGATTCAGGTCGACGCCCGTCTGACCCGGGAAAAGATCGTGCACGGACTTCCCCGCATCTTCCTCAAGGTGCGCGCGGGTGATCTCGACGGTCCGTGGTTCTTCCCCTTCGAGCTGAATGGTCAGCTGACCGCGGCCGACGATGGGGTCTGCAAACTGACTGATCTGATAGCCCTTCGGCAGATCGGGATAGAAGTAGTTCTTCCGATCGAAGATTGAATAGGGATGAATTTCCTCACCGATAGCGAGGCCAAAGCGGATGGCCATGCGCACAACTTCCTCGTTCAGTACCGGCAGCACGCCCGGCAGGCCGAGATCCACAGGGCAGGCCTGGCGGTTCGGCTCGGCGCCGAAAGCGTTCGCAGCACCCGAGAAGATTTTGCTTTCGGTGGCCAGCTGCACGTGCACCTCGAGGCCAATCACAGGTTCCCACTGCATGGTCAGAAGCCCTCCGGGTGCTGCAGGTGCCAGTCGGTGGCCTGCTGATAGGCGGCAGCGGTGCGGAGCACGGTGCCTTCACCGAAGTGCGGGCCGATGAGCTGCATGCCGAGGGGCAGGCCGTCCTGGACGCCGCAGGGGAGCGACATTGCCGGCAGCCCGGCAAGGCTTGCGGGAATGGTGAAGATGTCCTGCTGGTACATGGCCACGGGATCATCGGTGAGCTCGCCGCGGGCGAACGCAACGTCCGGCGTCGTCGGCGCCAGAATCAGGTCCATCTCGGCGAAAGCGTCGAGGAAATCCTGCTGAATAAGCCGACGGATTTTCTGCGCTTTCAGGTAGTAGGCATCGAAGTAGCCGACGGACAACGCGTAGGTACCGGTCAGGATGCGCCGCTTCACCTCCGCCCCGAAGCCTTCGCTCCGGGAACGTTCGTAGAGGTCATCGAGGGACTCGGGGTTTTCCGCCCGGTGGCCGAAGCGCACGCCGTCGTAGCGGGAAAGGTTAGTCGATGCCTCTGCTCCGGCGATGATGTAGTAGGCGGGGATGGCGGCCGAGGTGTGAGGCAGCGAAAGCTCGCGGAACTCGAAGCCCTGTGCGGTGAGCACTTCCCGGGCCTCATCGATAGCGGCTGCAGGCACGCCGAGATCTTTGAAATATTCCGTCGGCAGGCCGATGGTGCCGCCTTCAAGCGGTGTCAGCGGCTCAGTCCGGCAGCCATCGAGCCAGGCGTCCGGCTCGGCACTGCTCGTTGAGTCGCGGGGGTCGAAGCCGGCCATGTGCGCCAGCACCAGGGCAACGTCGGCGGCGCTGTGGCCAAGGAGCCCGCCCTGATCGAGGCTTGAGGCGAAAGCCACCATGCCGTAGCGCGAAACCCGGCCGTAGGTCGGCTTGAATCCCGTTAAGCCGCAGAAGGCTGCTGGTTGACGGATTGAGCCACCGGTGTCCGTGCCCGTCGCGATCGGCGCGAGTCCGGCTGCGACCACAGCCGCGGAGCCGCCGGATGAACCACCGGGCACGCGGGTTTTGTCCCAGGGGTTGGCGACGCTGCCAAAGTGGCTGTTTTCGTTCGACGAGCCCATGGCGAACTCGTCCATGTTGGCCTTGCCGAGGGTCACCATGCCGGCGCCACGCAGCCGCTCAACAACGGTGGCGTCATAGGGGGCCACCCAGTCTGCAAGCATGCGGGAGGCGCAGGTTGTGCGCTGGTCCCGGGTGCAGAAGATGTCTTTGTAAGCGAGCGGCACGCCGGTAACGGCGCCGGCGTTACCAGCCGCGCGGTCCGCGTCGGCGGCGTCCGCCTGGGCCAGGGCCTGTTCCGGATCAATACTGATGTAGGCGTTCAGATCCTCGTTAGCGGCGGCGCGGGCGAGATAGTGTTCCGTGAGTTCCCGGCTGGAGACTTTCCCGGCTCCCAGCAGCCGGGCCAGATCGGTCACGCTGGTAAATGCGTTGATGGAATCCATGCTCATGCCTGGCTTCTCTCTGGAGCCTCGGTCATTCGACGACCTTCGGGACG
>JBCDDI010000645.1:0-2157 GCA_039180365.1 Pseudomonadota bacterium | reverse complement strand
CGGCCACGGAAGCCGAGATGCAGGCGGCTGCTCTACAGTTCGTGCGAAAAATCAGCGGGACCACAAAACCCTCGCAGGCAAACGAAGCCGCTTTCAATCGCGCAGTTGTAGAGGTTGAAGCGGTCGTCGCGCGGCTCCTTGCGGAACTGACAACCAGCGCGCCGCCGAAAGACCGAGCCGCGGAAGCAGCAAAGGCAAAAGCCCGCGCGGCGAAGCGCTTTGGCCGGGCCCCCTGATGGACTGGGGCACCCTTTCTTTACCCTGGCAGCGGTGCTTCGAGCTTGCCTGGGAATCACATCAGGAAGGGTCGAACCCGATCGGGGCGGTGGTCGCAGATTCGTCCGGCGCGATCATGAGCGAAGGTAAGAGTGCTGTCCGCGGCCTCGTGACAGGCATGGTCACGGCAAACTGCGAGATTGCCCATGCGGAGATAAACGCGCTGCTTGGGCTCGACAATCGTCAGCACCCCAAACTGCTGGCGAAGGACTACGTGCTTTACGCCTCCCTTGAGCCCTGCCCCGTCTGCTTCAGTGCCTTCTATATGTCGGATCTGCAGACCCTGCGCTTTGCCGCCTTCGATGGCTTTGCCGGCAGCATCAACCTGCTGGGCACAACCCCCTATCTTTCGAGAAAGCCCCGACGCTGCCTGGGACCGGAGCCCGCGCTCGAGACCTTCTCCATCTTCCTGAATGTCTGGCATGACGTTTCGCAGGGCCTACCCCTCGATGATCCCGTTCATGAAGCCATGCGCAGCGACTATCCTCGCGCCGTTGCCCTGGCTCGGGAGACGGCGGTGGCCGGTGACCCGATTCTGGAGAACGCGGGATCCGTGCGAGAGGCTTATGATCGCTTCCTCGTCCTCGAGGCTTCGAGTCATGGCTGAGCTCAAGGAGATTGTGATCGATGCGCTGCACCCGGCTGCCCTTGCGCGGTTCTGGGCGGAAACGCTCGAAGACTATTCGCTGCGGCCTTACGACGCAGAAGAAGTCGCGCGGCTGGCTGGCCTTGGGCTGACCCCGGAAACGGACCCTTCCGTGGCGCTTGATGGGTCTGGTCCAACGATCTTTTTTCAGCTGACCGAGACTCCGAAAGCGGGGCGCAACAGAATTCACCTGGATCTCGCGACGAGGGACCGGTCCGCGGAGGTTGCTCGCCTCGAAAAACTGGGTGCCGTTGTCCGCGACAGGCACGACGGCCACACGGTGATGCTCGATCCCGAGGGTAACGAGTTCTGCGTCTGTGACCGATAACTGGCACCGGATTCATGTGACCGGTAACGCCGGCGCCGGGAAAACGACCCTTGCCGCCGAGCTCGGTCGGGTTCTCAACCTGCCGGTGTTCGGCCTGGATGCGGTCGTCTGGCAGCCCGGCTGGCGGAAGACGCCTCCGCCGGTGCGTGCAGCGGCGGAACGGGCGCTGGTGGTACAACAACAGTGGGTGATCGACGGCGTCTCCCATGACGTCCGCGAGGCAGCGGACCTTGTGATCTTTCTCGACCGGCCTCGCTGGCGATGCCTGCAGCAGGCCGTTAAGCGCAACCTGCCCTATCTCTTCCGCTCCCGCCCCGGTCTGCCGGACGCTTGTCCGGAAATCCGCATCCTGCCGACCCTCGTCAGTATGATCTGGCGTTTCCCGGCGCGCATAAGAGGGCAGTTGTTGAATGAGGCGCAGGCGATGCCGGATCGTTACCGAATCCTGCGATCCCGAAAGGAAACCCGGCGCTTTCTCGAAGAGCTCGCCGCCCAGCGGGAGCGCGTTAATGGCTGAGCGCTTCAAGGCGGTTCCCGAGGCACACCTTGTGCTATTGCGCGGCGGTGAGCTGCTTATGCTCCGGCGGTTTAACACGGGCTATCGTGATGGTGACTACAGCGTTGTGGCCGGCCATCTCGCCGGGAATGAAACGGCCCGCGCGGCGATGGCGCGGGAGGCCTGGGAAGAAGCCGGCCTCGTGATCGACCCGGCAGCGTTGACGCTCCACCACCTCATGCACCGGCTTGATGGCGGTGAGCGCATATCCTTCTTTTTCCGGACAGAGGTCTGGACGGGAGAGCCAGTCAATCGCGAGCCACATAAGTGTGACGATCTCCGCTGGGTGCCCCTTGATGCTATGCCGGCTAACACGATTCCCTACGTCCGTGCGGCCGTGTTGCGGGGTTT
>JBCDDI010000644.1:0-2166 GCA_039180365.1 Pseudomonadota bacterium | reverse complement strand
GTTCAAGCTGAAACCCGGAAGCGAAGATGCGCTGGTGCTGGCAGGTCAGGCTGTTGCAGCGCTTTCAACAACACATTGATGAATCAACTGAACAGAACGGAACCGCAGGGAATAGGAGGAACGACGATGACGAATGTAGCGGAAACGGTGGCCAAGCTGGGGATGTTCAGTGGAGAACGGCAGCATGAGCATTTTTCCAATCTGAAGAACCTGCTGCCGGTAAGCGAGCTGCGGCCAAGCCCGGAGCCTTTTACTTTTCCGTTGGGCGCTGAAATCCGTTTGCCGGAGGATTTTCAGTTTGCCGGCAGGCAGGTGCTGGTGGATGAGTTCATCGAGCGCACTGACACCGGCGGACTGCTGGTGCTTCAGGATAGCCAGATCAGACATGAACAGTACTGGCTGAGCGGTGGTCGAGACGTGCAGTGGATTTCCTGGTCCGTGGCGAAGAGCTTTGTTTCGGCCCTGGTTGGGATTGCCCTTGAGGAAGGCCACATCGGCAGTATCGAAGAGCCGATCAGTCAGTACATCACCGTGGAACCCGGAACCGCCTACGACGGTGCCAGCATCAGGAGCGTTCTGCAGATGTCCTCCGGCGCGCGTTGGAACGAGGACTACGGCGATCCCAAGTCCGATATCAACCGTTTTTCTGCAGCCATGGCCGGTGTGGGAACGCTGGATGGGTTCATTGCAACGCTTGAGCGGGAGAACCCGCCGGGTGTCCTCTGTCGCTACAACTCGGCGGACACACAGGCCCTCGGTAGCCTGCTGGTAGGCGCCACCGGCCGTAGCATCACCGACTACATGCAGGAAAAACTCGTGGATCCGCTCGGTTTCGAGGCGCCCGGCTACTGGCTGATCGATTCCACCGGTCGCGAGATGGCCTTTGGCGGACTCAATCTGACGGCCCGTGACTTTGCGAAGCTTGGTGAACTCTATCGACGCAAGGGCAACTGGAACGGCAGGCAGCTGATTCCCGAAGCCTGGGTAGAAGCCTCCACGCACAGTTCCGAGCCGCATCTCCAGGCTGGCGCCGTTGAAGTTGGCGCTATGAACTTTGACATCGGCTATGGCTACCAGTGGTGGATACCGAAAGGAGACATCGGCGAATACACGGGGATCGGCATCTACAACCAGTTTGTGTACGTGGATCCCTCCCGGGCGTTGACGATCATGAAGCAGACGGCGAACCCCGTTTACGGGTCGCCTGCGGACGACCACAGCAGCGAGTTGGAAACGATCGAGTTTCTCCGCGCGGTCGCGCGGGCTTGTGATTAAGTAAGAATGGAGAAGCAAATGGCTACTGCTGGAGAAGTGGTTCGCGAAGCCTGTCAGGTGATCTGGTCCGAGGGGCGGGTGGATCGCGTCGCTGAGTTTTACTCGGAGGACTTCCGGGCCGACTATCCCATGACTGATTGGGGGGCAGGGCTTGCAGGGGTGGCTGCTCTTGCGGAAAACGTTCGCAAAGGGATGCCTGACTACACCGAGCATATCGAGGAACTCATCGAAGCAGACGATGAAGTCGTCGTCCGCCTGAGAATAACCGGCACACACACCCCAACGGGAACTGCGGTGAGCTTCCGGGATGTGACGATGCTGACCGTACGCGATGGCAGGATCTGTTTTCAGCGTGGACTCACCGACTACATGTCGCTTTATGCGCAGCTGGGGCTCGTTGAGATCCCAGGCGGTTAAGAGCTTTCTGCAGCTGCGGCTGATTCGGCGCGATGCTCTCCTTAAGCCGTGGCGCCCTGGTCATGCGGTGCACGCCTTGAAGTATCTGCTCAGCTGATCCATGGCCGGCGTCGGCAGCTGCAGGGGAGCGTTCAGGGTCTGAAGCTCCTCTGCCAGCCGGCGGAATTCGCCAAGCGCGTGCTCTGCATGGCCGATCTTGATGGCCATGGTCCTGCTGGCCAGCATGCGCTTCATGAGGAACGCGATCACCGCTGCTGGCAACCACAGGAGTACCCGGTGATTCGCCGGGGTGATTGCGATATTCCTTGCGCGCAGCACCTGCAGGTTCTCGCGGCGCTCTTCGTCGGTGTCGCCGGAACCGTCGTCGAGATAGGCGCCCGCGTAGGCCAGCACGTTGAACGCGATCGGTGCCGTGTAGACGCCCGGCTCGGGGAAGTCGACGGCCTCGCCGTCGTGGGTGAGCTCGGGGCTGCG
>JBCDDI010000643.1:0-2167 GCA_039180365.1 Pseudomonadota bacterium | reverse complement strand
TTCAGTTCCTGACGCGCACTTCGCGTCTGGCGCTGCTGCGTCAGGCTACCCTGGCTGCCGGGCAGGCGCAGTCCGCCGATGAGTGGGGCCAATCTGTGGCCGTAACGCTGGTAGGCGAGCGTTATTAATCCCGCCAGCAGCAGTGCCAGGACAAGCGCTGTGATGATCGGCACCCAGGCAATCGATCGACCGGTCGGCATCTCTGCAGGCGCTGGGTCGATGGTTTCCGGCACGCTTGGCTCCGGCGCCTGTGCTTCTACCGTGGCGGTGCCGACGATGGTCAGCGCAGGGACCGCAGCCTGGGTGACCCGCAGGCGATCAGCGTTCGTATCCCACCAGGTAACGGTTAACTCCGGGACGCTGACCGTGCCCGGTGCCGTGGGGATCAGGGCGTACTGCTCGCGGCGCTCCCCCGTTACGGTGCCTTTGTCTGCCGTTTCATCCATTGCCGGTGCTTCCGGATAGATCTTGAACTGATTCTCCGGCAGCGGCAGAGGGGTTGGTGGGATGGCGCTGCCGCGATTGCCCGTGGCCTCAACGGTGACTTCAAACTCAAGGGGTTCACCCACGTCCACGGAGGTGACGTCCGGCGTCCAGCGCTGCGTGAGTTCGACGTCGGTGGCCGGCAGCCAGGCCGCGTCTGAGGGATAGGCTGGAGGTATGGGCAGCACCTGCACCTGTTCCGTCTCCGTGCTCACGCGAATACCCGAGCGTCTCGTCCGCCCGCCGCTCTGCAGGCGAACGCTGGACGTGACAGAAATGGCCGGTATCTCGAGGCTGCCGCTTTCTTCCGGGAAGATGGCGAAGCGCTGCTCGATCACCCCGTAACGTTGTCCGCCGCGTAGTACGGAACGGGACTGGGTTTCTCCAAGGGGTATCACCACCGCGTTGGCGATTTCCGGCACGCCGGGAAGGTCCGAGTAGATCTGCACCCCCTGGGAGTAGAAGAGTCGCCGTGTCAGAACCGTTTCTGCCTGCACGTAAACGGGATTGCGCGACAGATCCGTTTCGAAGAAGACCATGTTGGCAATGGTTTCCTTAACCCTGGGGTCCAGGGGGCGGACCACAATCTGCACGGCTTCCGACTGTTCGTTGCCGATGGTCAGGCTCGGCACCTCCAGTTCGCCTGTGCGCTTCGGTCGCAGACTGATCTGATATTCAACGGAGGCGATGGTCCGGCCGTTGATGCTGGAGATTCGGCTTGAGGTCTGACTGCCGAGGACCTCGAAGTCCCGATCGAGGGTTGTAAGGTCCGGGGCCGCGGACTGCCCGGTGCCTTCGGCGCGGATCGTCAGGCGGACTGTCTCCATTTCATCGAGGAGCCTTGGCTCGACAAAGGTGCGCAAGGCAGCGGCCGCCGGGAGGGACAGGGTCGTTAACAAGAAGGCGCATAGCGCCGTGAGCAGACCTGTCAGCCATGCGGTGCGGTTACGCTTAAGGGGGAGGTGGTCGCCGCTCACCAGATCTTCTCCGTTTCCCGGCTCGAGTAGTCGCCGCGGCGCAGGCGCTGATTGGTTTCGTACTGGAACTTCCGCCGCAGCAGGCCGCCGGGGTCGTCCGGGACGCGGCGCAGCCATTGCTCCATGGCGTCCTGCCGCTCGTCCCGGGGGCTGTCGCCTTCCTCAACCTCTGCGTTCTGATCCGAGGCGTCCGCTTCTGCCTGCTGCTGCTCGTTGGGATCCTGATCCGGGGGTTGTTCCGGTTGTTCGCCGTCTTGTCCCTGCTGCTGTTGTTGTGCATCGTCCGGCTGCTGGGATTGATTCTGATCCTGAGGGTTTGTGCCCTGTTCGCCTTCGCTTTCCGAGTCCTGCTCCTGGGAGCGCTGTTCTTCGAGCAATCGCTCCACGAGCTCTCGATTGAAGAGCGCATCCTCGTGTTCGGGCACCAGCGCGAGGGTCTGATCATAGGCAGCGATGGCTTCCTCGAAGCTGCCGTTCCTGGCGAGGGCGTTGCCGAGGTTGTAGCTTGCGGTTGCGTCGCTACCCGCGGCGAAACCGTTTGCTGCACCGAGATAGTCGCCGGAGCGGTACTGGGCGACGGCGCGCCAGTCATTGTCCTCAAAGAGCAGGGAGGCGAGGCCGGGTGCGCCCTCGTTTAAGGCGCTGAAGGCCTGCTGATCGGGGCGCTGCCAGAGATCGTCCCAGAAGCTTGCCTCGGCGGGGAGGGG